>JANMAM010000201.1:0-16169 GCA_031359795.1 Gemmatimonadaceae bacterium | reverse complement strand
TTCAGCTCCTCGACGATCGCGGCGACGGCCTTGTCGATGCCGCGCTTGATGCTCATCGGGTTCGAGCCGGCGGTGACGTTCTTCAGCCCTTCGCGGAAGATCGCCTGCGCGAGCACGGTGGCGGTGGTGGTGCCGTCGCCGGCGATGTCGGAGGTCTTGGTCGCCACTTCCTTCACCATCTGCGCGCCCATGTTCTCGAGCGGATCAGCGAGCTCGATCTCCTTCGCGACGGTCACGCCGTCCTTGGTGATCGTCGGCGCGCCGAACTTCTTGTCGATGACGACGTTCCGGCCCTTCGGTCCGAGGGTGACTTTCACCGCCTCGGCGAGCTTGTCGACGCCGCGCTTCAGTGCAGCGCGCGCATCGACGTTGAAATGCAGTTCTTTGGCAGCCATATGTGAGCTCCGTGTGGATTCTGAAATCGTAGGTAATTCAGCCGTTAGCCAGCAGCCGTTAGGGTGGAGCAACGGCGTTAGGCACTTCGTTGGACTGCTAACGGCTTACGGCTAAAGGCTAATGGCTGCTGTTCAGCCGACAACGGCGAGGACGTCGGTCTCGCGGAGGATGAGGACCTGGTCGCCCTCGAGGGTGACTTCGGTTCCGCTGTACTTGCCGTAGAGAACCTTGTCGCCGACCTTGAGCTCCATCGGCACCCGCTTCCCTTCCTCGAACCGGCCCGGGCCCACGGCGATGATCTCGCCCTGCTGCGGCTTCTCCTTCGCGGTGTCGGGGATGTACAGACCGCCGCGCATCTGCTCGGTCTCTTCCAGCGCCTTGATCACGACGCGATCGGCCAGGGGGCTGATCTTCGTAGCCGTTTTATTGGCCATGCGTCCCTCCTCGGGATGTCTAAGGTTCATGTCATTACAGCTTCGGATACTGATTAGCACTCGATGGTGAGGAGTGCTAACAGAGTGCGAAGTTATCCCGCGAGGGCCCGCCAGTCAAGCCCCGTCGCCCCGAAGCGGCTAGGCGCGGAAGTCGTTGATTCTGAGGCATTTACAGGCGGATCGCCACTCGAACGGCAGCGGCCGGCACGCCCCCCAACACGCTGCTCGGGCGCGACTTAGCCTCGCGCCAACCCGCCGGTCAGGTGCTCGTGAGCGAGGCGGATTCCCTGCAGCGTCAACGACGGCTCGACCCGGTCGAAGCTCGTGCAGAGGGCCTTGAACTGCTCGGCCAATCCACCGGTCGCGACGCAGATCGGTCGACCGCCGCCCGGCCACTCAGCGCGAATCCGCCGCACGATTCCGTCGATCGCGTCGGCGTTGCCGAGCATCACGCCGGCTCGGATGCACTCCTCGGTGCGTGTGCCGATCGTCTTCTTCGGCGCGACGAGATCCGTAGCGGGGAGCTTGGACGTCCGGCGGATGAGCGTCTCGGCCGACGTCCGCACGCCAGGCATGATCACCCCGCCGAGGAACACGCCGTTCGACGTGATGCAGTCGAAGGTGGTGGCGGTGCCGAGATCGACGACGATCGCATCCTCGCGGTACATGCGACTCGCGGCGAGTGTATTCACGATCCGATCGGCACCGACGGTAAGCGGCTCATCCACCTGCAACGTGATCGGCAGCGGGGACGAGCCATCGATGATCGTCGGTGTTACGCCGAGCCATTGAGCACAGGCAACGGCCAGCGGGCCGGTCACCGGGGGAACGACCGACGCGATCGCGGCGCCAAGTATCAGCGCCGGCTGGACGCCAACGGAGCCGAGCAGCGCGCGGAGGTCGAGGCCGACTTCGTCCGATGTCCGCGAGGCGTCAGTCGTCAGTCGCCAGTGCGCGCGCAGCTCCAGCTCATCGAACAGTCCGACGGTGGTCTCGGTGTTGCCGACGTCGAACGCGAGGATCACGGTGCCTCCGCGAAAACGAGTGAGCCGGAGCGATGCGACGTGATCGCGCCGTCAGGCGCGCGGATGACAAGCTCCCCGGCCGGAGAGACTCCGTCGACGACTCCCCGCGATGGTGCAACCGCCGCCCGGCCGCGCGCGATGTCGCGCCGGGCGAGTGACGACAGCTCATCGCTCGAGAGCTCGCCCGTTCGCACGCTGGCGGCGCATAGCGCCGGGACGAGTACGTCGAGCACCTCGAGCCGGGAAACGCCGGGGCGGAGCCCGGCGGCGCCCTGCAGCTCCGCGGGCGGGCGCACGTTCACCCCGATCCCGATCGCGACCCATTCGGGCGCGCCGTCGCGCCAGCGTGCTTCGACGAGGATGCCAGCCAGCTTCGCCTGGCCGAGGTAGAGATCGTTAGGCCACTTCACGCCGATCGCCGCACTTGTGAAACGACTCGTGAACCCGGTCGTGAAGGGTTCGAGCGCGTCCGCGGCGGCGATCCCGAGCCTGAGCGCGAGGAGTGAGATCGTGGCCGGGTCGAGCCGGCGTTCGACCATCGTCAGCCAGATTCCCGTTCCCGGTGTCGAGATCCACCGCTTGCCCGAGCGGCCCCGGCCAGCGGTCTGAGTGTCGGCGAGGACAAGTGTACCGTCAGGCGCGCCGGCCGCGGCCAGTGCGTGCGCCACGTCGAGTGTACTCGGCGTGGTGTCGAGCGCGACGAGCTCGCAAACGCCGAGGCGCGCCGCGAGCGCCGCGGCGGCAACACCGTCGTACGAGCCGCGAGAGAACGACGCTCGCTCGGTGGTCATTTCCGCGCCGCGACGAGAATCAGGACGCCGATACCGAGTAGCAGGCGGTAGGCGGCGAACGCGCCGTAGCTGTGGCGCGCAACGTACTTGAGCAGCACTGAGATGGCGAGCCAACCGCTCACTCCCGATGCGAGGATGCCGACGACGAGCGCCGCGGATAGCCCCCCCTGCTCGTGCAGCGCGGCTGGCACTTCCTTGAGCGCCGCCGCGGCGGTAATCGGCATGCTCATGAGGAAGCTGAACACCGCTGCACTTTCGCGGCGGAATCCGAGAGCACGGCCCGCCGTGATGGTCGAGCCGGATCGCGAGACCCCCGGCACGAGCGCGAAGCACTGCGCGACGCCTAACGCGAGCGCCTGCGTCCACGTCATTTCGTCGATGCTCCGGGTCTGCGGCGCGAGCCTGTCGGAAGCCCAGAGCAGGATGCCCATCACGATCAGCGTGGTCGCGATCAGCGTCGGCGAACGAAAGTACGTCTCGGCGTACCGCGAGAGGAGCAGCCCCGCGACGCCTCCGGGGATCGTCGCGATGATGAGAAAGAGCACGCGTCGCTTCTCGGGCGTATCGAGGCGCCGCGTCGTGACGATCGACCAGGCGCTCGCGATGAGTCTCACCCATTCCTCCCGGAAGAACCAGAGCACCGCGACGAGGGTACCGAGATGGAGCGCGACGTCGAAGGCGAGCCCGGGATCGCGCCACCCGAAGAGCCACGGAACGAGCGCGAGATGCGCCGAGCTGCTCACGGGCAGGAACTCGGTGAGCCCCTGGACGATACCGAGGACGGCGGCCTGGAAGAGACTCATGCCTGGGGGTGGGGGGGCATCCTGAAATCAGCGGGCGGCGACGAGCGCCGCCATCGCGGCGAGCATCGCCGACTTGAAAAGTAATGGCGCACCCACGCGGCCGGCGATCGCCCGGCGTGTCGCGACGACGCAGATCGCCAGCGCGGGAACGACGAGCATGCGCAGTCGCGGCTGCGGCGAAGCGAGCAGCAGGAGCCGCCACGCGAACAGCCCGACCGCAATCGCAAGGAGCGCCAGCGCGGGCACACGACCAAACGCGATCGGCGCGGTGCGGCGGTAGGGCGCATCAGCATGCGCATCGTCGAGCGACTTCGACAGCTCCCGCGCCAGGTGCAACGGAACCGCGACGGCCAGCAGCCCGAGGCCACTCCGCGCCGAACCGGCCGTCACCGCGCCGTAGAAAAACGGGAGTGAGGCAAGCACCGCGACGGTAATGTTCCCGAGCAGCGGTAGCCGGGCGAGCGTGGTCGAATAGAGTGTCATCAGCGCGACGACCGCGACACTGAGGAGCCCGAGCGATGGACGCGCAAGAAACGCGAGCGCGACGCCCGCGCTGGCGACGATGGCGGCGAACCACTGCACCGCGCGCGGCGTGAGCGCGCCGGTGGGCAGGGGCCGGTCAGGGTGCGCCCGGCGGTCGATCGCAATGTCGGACAGATCGTTGAAGGCGTTCGCGTAACCGGTGAGCGCGATCGCAGCGAGCGCCGCGGCGAGCGTTGCGGGCTCCGACACATCGCGCGTCGTCCACCAGGCCCCGACGTAGACACCGACGGCGGCGATCAGCGCGTTGCGCCACCGCGAGATGGCGAGCAGCGCGCGCGCGTCAGCCAAGATGACCTTTGTAGAACTGCTCGTACCTCTCGACGATCTCGTCGCGCCCGAACCGGAGCCGCGCGTCGGCAGCCGCCGAGTCGCTCATGTGCTTCCAACGCTCAGCATCCGAGAGTATGCCAACGGCGGCCGCGGACATGCTCTCGATGTCGCCGACCGGGCAGAGTATGCCAGTGATTCCTTCCCGCACGACTTCGACGAGACCGCCGGCGCGGGAACCGACCACCGGCACTCCGGATGCGAGCGCCTCGAGCGCACTGAGTCCGAACGACTCGCTCTGCGTGGGCAGGAGGAAGAGGTCGGCATCCGCGAGCAGCGGGGCGACGATGTCGATCTTCCCGAGGAAGTGCACGTCCCGCTCGACGCCGAGCCGCCGCGCCTCGGCCTCGGCGTCGACTCGGTCGGGACCATCGCCGACCATGACGAGCACTGAGGGAATCTCGCGAG
The DNA here is from genome assembly GCA_031359795.1 of Gemmatimonadaceae bacterium. GTDB lineage: Bacteria > Gemmatimonadota > Gemmatimonadetes > Gemmatimonadales > Gemmatimonadaceae > JABFXC01. The sequence continues at coordinate 11,442 of JANMAM010000201.1, read as the reverse complement.
CGACGCGCGCGAATATTCCGACGACGTCGCGCACGCGCTTCACCGGCCGGAAGTTCGACACGTGCATCAGGATCCTTCGGCCGCCATTGAACTGCGCGCGGAGCGCGCCGCCGTAGCGCGAGCGGTCGTACGTGTCGGGATCGATGAAGTTGTGAATGACTTCGATGGAATGGCCCGCGCATCCGAACGCGCGCTGAGTCTCGTCGCGCAGGAAGTGAGAGACCGCGGTCAGGCCATCCGACCGCTCGATGGAGAACTTGGTGATGGCATGGAACGACGGATCCTGGCCGACGATCGTGATGTCGGTGCCGTGCAGCGTCGTGATCACCCGGATGTCGCGTCCGTGCTCGCGCTGCAGCATCTCCTTGGCGATCCAGGCGCTTGTCGCGTGCGGGATCGCGTAGTGACAATGGAGCACGTCGAGGTCGTGGGCGCGGACCACCTCGTGCATGCGGACCGCGAGCGCCAGATCGTAAGGCGGATATTCGAACAGCGGATATCGCCCGACGTCGACCTCGTGGAAGTAGACGTTAGGGAGGAACTGCGGTAGCCGGAACGGCTGCTGGTAGGTGATGAAATGGACCTCGTGGCCGCGCGATGCGAGCGCGATCCCGAGCTCGGTCGCGACTGCGCCTGATCCGCCGTAGGTCGGGTAGCAGGTGATGCCGATCTTCATTCGCTCAATCCTCTCCCTTCCACCAGCGGTCAACGATCGCCATCGCATCGGGCGCGTCTGGGTTGACGAGCGTCGCAGGCGCATCCCCCAACTGATGCCGGAGCCACGTGCGCTGCCGCTTCGCATATTGCCGCGTCTCGATCGTGATCTGCTCTCGAGCGTGCATCCGCGAGATCTCCCCTCGTACCATCCGGCGAACAGTTGCGTAGCCGGCAGCGTTCCATGCCGGTGCCTCCTCGGGGACATCGCCGACGAGACGCTCGACCTCTTCGGGCCATCCCCCGTTCAGCATCGCATCGACTCGACTCGAGATCCGGTCCCGCAGGATCGGACCCGGATCGACCAGAAGATACCGTGCGCGGAATCGCGGCGCGGCCCTGGGCACGGAGTGCAAGTCTGACAGGCGCTGGCCAGCGAGCAGCGCAACCTCGATCGCGCGGCGCAGTTGGGCCGGGCCGAGGGCCGCGCGGGGCGGATCGAGCGCGTCGCACCAGCGGCGAAGCTCCGCTGCAGGCAGCGTGGCGAGCCAGTCCTGCAGCGCGGTGCGCGCCGACGGATCGAGCGGTGGCTCGGCGAAGAGCGGGGCAAAGATCGCGCGCAGGTAAAAACCGGTTCCGCCGACGACGATCGATTGGCGGCTGGCAGCCACATCGCTCGCGATCCACGCATCGGCATTCTCCGCCCAGCGTGCGGCCGAATAGCGCTCGACCGGGTCGGCGACATCGACTCCATGGTGGATCACCCGCGCGCGCTCATCGCGTGTCGGCTTGGCCGTGCCGATGTCGAAGCGGCGATAGATCTGCCGGGAGTCGGCGCTGATGATCGCGGCGCCATGCTGCTCGGCGAGGCGCAGCCCGATCGCTGACTTGCCCGCGCCAGTTGGACCCGCGACGACGCGGAGCTCAGCGACGTCCAAAGCGCCGCTCAAGCTCGTCCCATCCGACCCTGACGATCGTCGCGCGCCCGTGTACGTCGTGCGCCGGGAGCGTGGTGCCGGCGAGCGCGACGAACAGCGCGCGCATCTCGTCGGGCGACAGCAGCTCGCCGGCCTTGATCGCGGCCTTGCACGCGACTGTCGCGGCGAGCTTCTCGTGCCGCGCGGCGGTGCTCGCGACGCGATCTCCGGTCAGCGTGTCGAGCGTGTCGCGCAGGCAGCGCTCCGGATCGAAGCGGGGATGCGGCATCGGCACCGCGCGAACGATGAGGGTGTGCCCGCCGAAACCCTCGACCTCGAAACCAAGCCGCTCGAGCGATTCGCGATTGGCGTCGAACGCCTCGCTCTCCGCGGGTCCGAGATGAAGCGTGATCGGAAAGAGCAACCGCTGCGACGCGGCCTCACCGCGCTCGAGCACACCCATGAATCGCTCGAAGAGGACGCGCTCGTGCGCCGAGTGCTGATCGATGAGCACGAGACCCTGCTCGTGCTCGAACGCCAGATAGGTGCGTCGCCACTGACTGAGCGGCGGCACGACGATCGGGTCGTCAGCCTCGCCCGTCGTGCGCGGGCCGGCGCGCGGGCCGGTCGCCACAGCCAGCGATGCATCGCCGCTGCCGTCGCGTGTTCCGAAAAGTGGCCCGTCCGCTGTGACGTCCGGGGACTGGAGGGTCTCGATGCCGACGGCGCCATCGGGAAGGGGCACGTCGCCCGGTGCGCTCCACCAGCGCCGGGCACCGATCGCGGCCGCGGCGTCGAGCGTGCCTAACGCCCGGCGGACCGCACCCTCGACGGCGCGTTCGGCGGTCCAGCGATCCCGGAACCGCACCTCGGCCTTCGCGGGGTGGACGTTGACGTCGACGTCGCCCCCTGGCATGGTGAGCGAGAGGAGCAGCGTCGGGCGAAGTCCGGCAGAGATCGTGGACTTGTACGCGGCCTCGGCAGCGCGGACGAGGCCCGCGTCGCGAATCGCCCGGCCATTGACCGCGACGAAGATCCGCCGGCTGCCGGTGCCGACATCCTGCGGGCGCTCGGCCAGCCCCTCGACGCGGATCGGGCCGGTGACGTCGTCGACGTCGAGCAGGCGTTCGGCGGTGGCGGTACCCCAGAGCGCAGCGACGCGCGCGCGCCACGACGACGCCGGCGGGAGGGTGAGGGCCGGGGCGCCATCGTGCGTCGCCGTTAGGCGGACGTCCCGGCGAGCGAGGGCGATGAGAGTGAGCGCGTCAACGATCGCCCGCCACTCGGAGCGCGCGCCACGCATGAACTTGAGACGCGCCGGCGCGTTGTAGAAGAGCGATGCGACGGTGACGGTCGTCCCGCGCCGGCGGGCGGCATCGCGCACGGCGACGACCGCGCCGCCGTTCGCCTCGATGCGCGTTCCCGCCCCGTCGCTCGACGCGGTCTCGATCTGCACCCGCGCGACGGAGCAGATCGCGGGAAGGGCTTCGCCACGGAAGCCGAAGCTGTGGATTCCCACCAGGTCGCTCGCGCGGGTGATCTTCGACGTCGCGTGGCGGGCGAGGGCGAGCACGGCGTCGTCGCGGTCCATCCCGGTGCCATCATCACTGACGCGGATGCGGGCGCGCCCACCCTCGTCGACGGCCACGTCGATCGAGGTCGCGCCGGCGTCGAGTGCGTTTTCGACGAGCTCCTTCACCACGGACGCCGGGCGCTCGACGACCTCGCCGGCGGCAATCTGGTCGGCGACAGCGCTGGGAAGGACCGAGATGCGCGGCACGGGAGAAGTTTCGCCCGTGACGCGCGGAGGGTCAATCGCGATCCGTGGGGAGGGCGTCAGTCGCGCCGGAGTGAGCGAAGGCGGTCACTCTCGATCCACCCATTCTCCCCGCTGCTGGCTGCGACGTGGGACCAGCGACCGTCGCGCTGAATGACACGCACGATGTGACCCGTCCTGGTCGGGGCGACCGGCTCGGCGGCCAATGACGCGACTGCACGGAGCGGTGTCGGATCGGCGACGACGCTGAGCGCGTGCGCGTCGAGGCGCTCGGTGAGCAGCACGTAGGCGACCACGGACGCCGCGATGAAGCCGTGGAGCACGTACATCGAGCGCGCGCCGGGCGCTCTGGTGCCACGCGCGACACGCAGAGTGGCGATGATCCAGGCGGCCCACCACAGGGCGAGCCCCACCAACGCGACCCATCCCGGCGGCACGGGGGGAACAAACCCGAGCGCGCCGCGAGCCGGACCGGGCGTGAGATCGAGCCGCGCGCGGATATCGGCGTCGAGCGGATCGAGCCGGAGCGCCCGCTGCCAGCCGACGACCGCGCCGGCGGTGTCATGCGCCGCCCAGTGCGCGGTCCCGGCGTTCGCCCACGCGTCGACAGCGCGCCGGTCGAGCGATGCAGCGGAATCGAAAGCCGCCACTGACGCCGGGTAGCGCGCGGTGTCATACGCGCGGACACCGCGCGCGAACGCGCCGCTCGCGGCATCGTTCGCGAGCGCGATCGCGACGGTGGCGCTCAACGACAGTGCGGCGACGAGCACGACGAGCGGGCTGATTCCCGAGGAAGGGCTGGCGAGCATCGTCCGGTCGCGCGCTTCGGCGTCGACGGCGGCGTACGCGGCACGGGCGCGCTTTCCCGCGTCGCCGGCGGTGCGGCGCGTCCGCGCATAGCTCGCCGCACTCAGCTCCTCGAGGAGGTCTGCGGTTGACGCGGCCGTCTTCATCGAGACCCCCGCGCGGCGGAGCGACCGCATCACATCGGCCTCGCGGACCAGGTCACCGGGAACGAGCACGCCCCGCTCGATGAGCGCGGCGATGAGCGCGCGGCGAACCAGCGATGGATCGGCGCCCGCCCGGCGGCGGGTGACGGCGCGAAGCCGCGCCGCGCCCGAGATCGGTACCGGCGCGCGGCGCCGGCGCCTAACGGCGAGCGCCGACAGCGCCGGGATCGGCGCGATGGCGGCGAGCACCGCGAACAGTGAATGCTGCGGGGGCGGCAACGGCTCCGCCGGGCGCAGCGTTCTCCGGATGCTCAGCGCCGGCGTGAGGCGCGACGCAGCCGTGTCGCTGAGCGACGCGAGGCTTCCCTCGCCGACCACGATCGACAGCGCGTCGGTCGCGGCGACCTCATACTCGCGGGTGCGAGGATTCCAGAACGGGTACGACACCGACGGCACCATCTGCGTCCCCGCCGAGCGCGGGGTCACGATCCAGTCGAACTCCTTGCTCCCGCGAATGCGACGTGAGATGCTGTCGATGACCACCCGCTCGTCGCTCGGCACGAGCGACGCCCAGGAAACGGCAACGACCGGCCGCGGCATCAGCTTGATGTTCCCCTCCCCCTCGAGGCGGAGCGTGAGCGTCATCGGATCGCCGACGCGAGCACCAATGCTGTCGACGCGCGCCAACAGACTCAGGTCGCCGACCGCGCCAACGTAGTCCGCCGGACGGCCCTGCTCTGGCGGCTCGATCGAGTTGAGGGTGACCCACGGGCTCTTCGTTTCGCGGCGCTCCGAGCCCGCGAAGAACCCGGCACCGATCGCGAGTGAGTAGGAGAGCTCCGCGGGCGAGAGGTCGTGGCGTCCCGCGTTGAGCGGAAAAATCGCGCGCTCGTAGACGAGCACGTCGTAGCACTGGGATCCGACACGCCGTCGGATCGGCTGGCGGCGACGATCGGCGGGATAGTCGTAGGCCATCAGCTCGGTGAGCTGTGGCGGAATGAAGCTGGGATTGCTGCGCAACTTCTCGCGGGCGGCGGGGCTGATGAAGACGCCGACCTGGTAGCTCGCCTGCTCTCCGACGAACACGGTTTCGGGCAGGACGATCGCGCGGAGCGCAACGTCGGTACTCGTATCGATGTCGTTGCTCGAGACGACCGCCGGCACGTTCGACGAATCGCGTTCTCCAACGACGACGACGGTCCGCGACGGTCCAAAGCCGCGCACCCTCCCCGACTGCATCTCGAACCGAGGCAGCGTGTAGCGTCCCGGCCGATCGGTGAGCAGAGTCAGCTCGACGTCCGAGATGCTCCAGCTGGCGCCGAGCGCATCGCTCGAGGTCTGCGACGTCGCTCGCGAGGCGACGATCGTGAACGGTGAGACGACGGGGGCGACGAAGCGCGGCACCGGCCCGGTTCGCACCGAGGCGACGACATGAACACCGAACGGTTCGCAGGCGCGCACCGTGTCGGGGGCGGTGGTCGTCACGGTCATCTGCGCCGCTGACACTGCGGGCGTCGAGATGGCGACGAGCGACACGAGCGACGCCGATGCGAAGGTCACAGACGAGCGACGAACACACGACCCGGTGGCTGGCGCACCGGTCGTTGCCCTCCCCGCTCGTTCAGCGACCGGCGTTGCCCGGGCCGGTCGGCCGTGTCGCTCGTCTCTCATCTCTCGCTCGGGGTGTCACTCATTCCGGACCGGCAGCGTCGACGCCTAACGGCGTGGCCTACCAATCATTTCCACCAGCAGGGGTCGCCGGTTGCCCCTCGCGCTGCTTCCGCGCCTGGACGTCACGCTCGTCGCGCGCGGCGCTGTTGAGGATCTGCTCGGCGCGCTGCTGGCCGACCGAGCCGGTTGGCTGCGGCTGCGGTTCGCGCGGGGGAGCGCTCGGATCCGGCTTCGGGTTGGGATTCTGTTGCTCTCCACCGCCACCTCCACCGCCGCCACCGCCCTCCTTCTTCTTTCGCAGCGCAAGCTCGTAATTCCATTTTGCATCCGCGTCGCGCGAGCGCATCAGGAGCACCTGCTTGTAGGCCTGCATCGCCGCGTCGAGCGCGGGCGCCGCGCTATCCCCGGAGGTCGCGAGCCCCTGTCGAAGGTGCGCCAGACCGAGATTGAATAGTGCACGATAGCGCAGCTCGGCGTCCGGAACCTTCGTCAATTTTTCGAGAAGCGATGCAGCGCGCGCCAGTGAGTCGGTCGCAAGAAGCGCGGTCGCCAGGTTGTAGACAGCTGAGGGCGATGCATCGCCCTCAGCGACAATCTTCCGGTAGAGCGCCGCCGCCTCGGGGAAGCGACCGGCCCGGTAGGCCGCGGCAGCGTCGGCGGCATCGTCGGCACGAGCCGTCCGCGGCACAAGTGCGACGAGCAGCAGCGCAGCGGCGGCACCGGCAGTGACCGCGGCGGCGGGACCGACGGCTCGGACACGCCGGCGCCGGTCGGCGAGCAGGCTGTCCAGCAACAGCAGCAAGAGTGCGGGCGCGAGAAACCACTGGAAGCGGGGGGTGCGCTGCGCGCCCGCCGACGACGCGATCTCGGCCGCCCGTACCGAGGACAGCGCGGCACGGACACGCGCGGCCTTGTCGGTCTGCTCGGCGGGAATGAACGTGCCCCCCGCCGCTTCCGCGCCGGCCTTGAGAAGATCGGGGGAGTAGCGAGTGATCACGACCGCGCCATTTTCATCGGTCTTCTGGATTCGGCGACCGTTGTCGTCGACGATTGGAATCGTCGATCCCTGCGGCGTGCCGATGCCAACGGTGACCAGCGCAACTCCGGCTTCCCGGGCACGCTTCCCCGCTTCGACGACATCCGATTCGGGCTCGAATGCCTCGCCATCGCTGATGACGACGAGCGCGCGTCCCGATCCGGACTCGGTCGCCGCGAGCAGATCGGTGCCCTGCCGGATCGCGCGCGCGAGCGAGCTCCCCGCCTGTCCGACGATCGACGGATCGAGGTTGTCGAGGAAGAGATCGACCGCGCCCTCGTCGACGGTCATCGGCGTGAGGATGTAGCTGCGGCCGGCGAATGCGATCAACCCGACGCGGGCGCTCGCGCCTAACGCGCGAAGACGCCGCACTTCCTGCTTGGCCAGCTCGAGCCGGTTCGGGCGCACGTCGGTTGCCATCATCGAGAGCGACGCGTCCATCGCGATGACGAGATCGTAGCCCTGGACGCGAACGGCGGTCTTCTCGCGACCCCAGCGCGGCCCGGCGAACGCGATGCCGGCGAGCAGCCCGGCGAGGGCGAGCCGCGCGGCGCGCCAGCGGCCACTCGACGACGAGAGGCCGGCCGGGAGCAGGCGCGCGACGACCGGTGCATTGCCGAGGCGGGCGAGCCGCTTGCGGCGTCCCCGCTGGATGCGGAGGGCGAGGAAGCCTAACGTGAGCGCGAGCAGCACGGCGACGATCAGCGCCCACGGGTGATCGAAGATCGACAATGGGCTCATGGCAGCGGCGCCTTCCAGGCGAGCAGCGCGAGCTCGGTCGCGAGCAGGAGGAGCGCGAGACCGAGCGGCCACTCGTACTGCTCGGTGTATTTCGTGTAGGTGCGCGACTGCACCGGGGTGCGTTCGAGCCGGTCGATCTGTTCGAGCGTGCGGTCGAGCGCGGCCGCGTCGGTCGCCCGGTAGTAGCGGCCGCCGGTCGCGGTCGCGATCTCGGTAAGGAGCGCGTCATCAATGCGCACCGGCTGGTACTCGAAACGGAGTCCGCCAATCCCGCGGCCGACGGGCACGCGCGCCATGCCGACGCTGCCGACGCCGATCGCGTAGATCTTGATGCCGAACGCCTGCGCGGCGCGGCCGGCGGTACGCGGGTCGATCGCGCCCCGATTGTTCTCGCCGTCGGTGAGCAGGAGGATGACGCGCGACTTTCCAGGCGAACGACGCAGCCGGTTGGCGGCAGTGGCGATCGCGGTGCCGATGGCGGTGCCATCTTCGAGCTGTCCGGGTTGCAGGTTCGCGACCGCCGCCAACATCACCGGGTAATCGGTCGTGAGCGGCACCTGCGTCAACGCTTCGCCGGAGAACGCAACGAGACCGAGCCGATCGCTCGTTCGCAGGCTCACGAACTTCCGCACCATGCCACGAGCGACCTCGAGCCGGTTCTGCGGCTGGAAATCTTCAGCGAGCATCGAGCTGGAGATGTCGAAGGCGATCATGATATCGATGCCCTGCGACGTCACCTCGCGCGACGTCGCGCCGCTGCGCGGCTGCGCGAGCGCGACGATGATCGCCGCGAGCGCGAGGTTCCGGAGCAGGAAGAGCGCGCGCGCGATCCCGCGGCCGGCGCGCGGTCCGCGCGCGAGCGTGGGAACTCGCGAGTACACGATCGCCGCGGGGCGGCGTCTCCTCCGCCAGATCCACCACGCTGGCAGCAGCAGCAGCAGCAGCAACACCCAGGGCGCCCCGAACCGGAATGCCGAGAGCGCACTCATGCCGCCGCCTTCCTGACCGGCTCTGTGCCGGCAGCGGCCGCCGGCGTGACCGCGGTCTCGACGTCGCGCGCGATTGCACGAGCTTCCTTCCCGAGCGCGCGAGCGTGCTCCGGCGTGAGCGCCCGGCGGGCAAACTTCACCAGGTCCGCTTCGTCCAGCAGCGCCGCGAGCCGTGCCTGCGGGACACCGCGCCTGGCGCGGAGCGCGGTGGCGAGCTCGGAGGACGTCAGCGACGCGCGCGCCTCGGGGAGCCTGAGGGCGAGGTAGTCGCGCAGCACGTCGACCATCAGCGCGACATGGCGACCGCGCTCCCCGGCATCGACGAGGCCGAGCGACTCGATGCGGCCGAACTCGCGCTCGGCGAAGGCATGCGGGTCGACCGTCGCCCCGGTGGCGGGGCCGCGACCTCGGCGGCGCCACCAGATCCAGAGCAGCAGCGCGATGACCGCCAGCGCGACGAGGAGCGGCCACCACTTCTTCCACCAGGGCACGACAATGTCGAGCGGAGGACGTGCCGGCTTCGGGACGCGAAGCGTCGTGTCGGCCGGGAGGACGGTCTTCACGTGGACCACGACGTCGGCCAGCGCGAGCCGCCGGGACTCGCCGCCTAACGTGACGACGACGTCGCCGAGCCCGGCGGGCACGTTGCCGACGTCCCAGGCGACAACCGTGAACACCGCGGTCTGATCGACGCCTCCGTTGGCCGGATTGCTGGTGATCGCACGGGACGCGACCGCCTCGACCTGGGCGCCCGAGTCGGGGCCGGTCGGGAATACGATCGTCGCACCCGCTGGTGCGGCGACGCGGACACGAATCACCAGCGGATCGCCGACGGTGACGGTGTCGGGCTGGGTGGTGACGCCGACGCGAACGCTGGAACCGGCCAGGCCGGCGGCCTCCTGCGCGGCGAGACATGCCGGAGCGCCGGCCGCGGCGAGCATCGCCGCGAACAGCGCATTCCGCGCCTTGCGCAGCCTGACGGTCATCACCGCGTCTTCCGGGTCGCCCGGTTGCGGAAGAACCTGAGCAGCGGCTCGACATAACCGCCGTCGGTGCGGACCACGATCTCGTCGATGGCGAGTCGCCGGAGCAGCTTCTGGCGTGCCAGCGTCTCGGCTTCGGTCGCCTTGGCGAACTGCGTGCGCACGTCCGACGCGCTCGTGTCGACGTCGATCGTCTCGCCGGTCTCGGGATCGACGAAGCGCACCAGGCCGATGTCCGGCAGCACGCGCTCACTCGGATCCTCGACCGTTATGGCGATGACGTCGTGCCGCTGGGCGAGCCGCTTGAGCGGCTTCTCGATCTCGGTGTCGAGGAAGTCGGAGATGATGAAGATGATCGTGTGCTGGCGGAGCATCCGCGCGAGATACTGCATCGCGCCCGAGACATCGGTCTTCGAGCCGGTCGGCTCGAAGGCGAGCAGGTCGCGGATCAGCCGGAGCGCATGGCGCCGACCCTTCTTCGGGGGCAGCACGTGCTCGATCCGGTCGGTGAAGAGCATCGCGCCGACGCGATCGTTGTTGCGGATCGCCGACATGCCTAACACCGCACCGAGCTCGCTCGCCAGTTCGCTCTTGAATCGGCCCTGCGTACCGAAGCGCTCCGAGCCCGAGAGGTCGACCACGAGCATCACCGTCAGCTCGCGCTCCTCGACATAACGCTTGACGAAGGGGCGCCGCATGCGTGCGGTGACGTTCCAGTCGATCGACCGCACCTCGTCGCCGGGCTGGTACTCCCGCACTTCGGCGAACTCCATCCCCTGCCCCTTGAACACCGAGTGGTATTCGCCGGTGAAGAGCGAGTTGACGAGCCCGCGCGTGCGGAGCTCGATCAGCTTGACCTGCCGCAGGATCTCGGGTGGAACGCCGGCGCGCTTTTCCGGCGCACCGGTCGCACGCGCCTCGTCGGCGGCGCGCGACGGGGCGACGGCGGGACTCACGGGCTCTCGATCTTGTCGAGCACGCGACGCACCACCTCGTCGCTGGTGACGTCCTCGGCTTCGGCCTCGTAGGTCGTGATCACGCGATGGCGGAGAACGTCAGGCACCATCGACTTCACGTCGTCGGGCGTGACGAAGGCGCGGCCGCGAAGGAACGCATGCGCGCGCGACGCCTGCGCGAGCGCGATCGTCGCGCGCGGGCTTGCACCGAACTCGATCAGCGGAACGAGATCCTTGAGACCCGCCTCGGCTGGATTGCGCGTCGCCTGGACGATGTCGACGATGTAGTCCACGATGCGATCGTCCATGTACAGCTCGGTGATCCGATGACGCGCGGCCATGATCGCCTGCGGCGTGGCGACGTGCGAGATGTCGATCGGATCGCCGCTGGCCATCCGGCGCATGATCTCCTTTTCCTCGTCGCGCGTCGGGTAGCCGACCCGCAGCTTGAGCATGAACCGGTCGACCTGCGCTTCGGGGAGCGGATACGTTCCCTCCTGCTCGATCGGGTTCTGCGTCGCGAGCACGAGAAATGGCTCCTCGAGCTTGTAGGTCGTGCCGCCAATCGTGACCTGCTTCTCCTGCATCGCTTCGAGGAGCGCGGCCTGCACCTTTGCGGGCGCGCGGTTGATCTCGTCGGCGAGGATGATGTTCGCGAAGATCGGCCCCTTCTTGATGTTGAACTGGCCGGTCGATTGATCGTAGACCTGCGTGCCGAGCACGTCGGCGGGGAGGAGATCGGGGGTGAACTGGATGCGCTGGAAGCTC
>JANMAM010000162.1:0-4296 GCA_031359795.1 Gemmatimonadaceae bacterium | reverse complement strand
CACGCGATGCCGACGCCGATTGCCCTCCAGCGAATGGCGCGGCCTACCGTTAGGCGACACGTCTGGCGCAGCCTGATGCGCCTGAGCGTCCTCGTTGCTGCCGACCTGGTGACGCTGCTGGTCATCCGCGCCCTGGTCCGCGGCGTCCGCGACGGAAGCTGGCTCGGTGCGCGAGCGGCTGCGCTGTTCGCCGAACTGGTCCCGCATGGCACCTACCCGCCGTTCCAATTGGTCGTTGCCGCGGTGTTCGGGCTGGCGGTCTGCGGGAATTACCGTTCGGGCGATGGCCGCCGCAACCCAACCCGCCTAACGGCGGGCATCGGGCTCGCCTTCGCGCTGCTGTTCTGGGGACGGATCTGGGAGTCGTTCCATGCCCCGGCGATCCTCGGTTTCCTGGTGACGGTGCTGGCGGGAAGCGCGGCGCTGGTCCTTGCACGATTCGCCGTCGACGTCGTCGTCCGGCGGGTGCGGCCGGTCGGGCGGGCGCGGACGTTGTTCGTCAGCGCGCCGGGGTACGGGAATGCCGACATCCAGTCGCCGCTCTTCCAGCAGCATGGCGATCTCGAGATCGTCGGCTTCCTGAGCACGGGACCAACGAGGGAGTTCGGCGCGATCGGACATGTCAGCGAGATGGTGCGCGTGATCCGCGATCACCGGGTCGACTCGCTGATCATTTCGGGACGTGTCGATCACGAGGCCTTTGAGGCAGCGGTCGACGCCGGAACGCTCGCCGGCTGTGAGGTCTTCTCCGCGCCACGGATGCTGCAGAGCGGCCTGGTGAGACCGCAGCTCGTGTGGCGGCGCGGACTCCCCCTCATCCAGCTGAGTCGCCCGAGCTTGCGCGGGCGGCAGCTGGTGGTGAAGCGTGCGCTCGACATCGTGCTCTCATCGGTGCTGCTTGTCGTCCTCGCGCCACTGCTCGGGGTGATCGCGGTGATGATCCGCCTCGATTCCCCGGGCGCGATCTTTTTTCGGCAGGACCGCGCCGGCTACGGCGGCAGGCGATTCCGGATGACAAAGTTCCGGACGATGTGCCAGGGCGCCGACGCACAGAAGCTGCGCCTGGCGCACCTGAACCACACTTCCGACCCGCGACTGTTCAAGATCCCTAACGATCCGCGTGTGACCCGCGTCGGACGGCTGCTGCGCAAGTGGAGCCTCGACGAACTGCCGCAGCTGATCGATGTGCTGCTTGGCCAGATGACGCTGGTTGGACCGCGCCCGTTCTTCGAGTCCGACATGTCGAGCTACGAGGAACACCATTTCCGGCGACTGGGGGCAAAGCCTGGAATCACCGGGCTATGGCAGGTCAGCGGCCGGAGCGCGGTCATCGACTTCGAGGAAGTCGTGCGTCTCGACCAGCAGTACATCGACCGGTGGTCGCCCTGGCTGGATCTCAAGATCCTGATGCGGACGCTGCCGGCGGTGGTTAGGCGGACGGGGGCGTTCTGACCAAGGCTCGATTCGCGCCATGATTCGGGAGACTGTTCGACGGGGCCGATACGCTGCAGCGTTGGCACGCGCAATCCTGATGCTGGCCGCCGCGCCGCTGTTAGCACTAAACCGCCTTCGGCGCCGGCCGCGTTCGGTGACGAGGATCCTCGTCATGGAACCGTGGGGAATCGGAGATCTCGTGCTTGCCACGGGCGCGTTACGGCGGTGCCGGGCGGCGTTTCCGAACGCGGTCATAACGGTGCTCGCCAAGTCCTACGCAACGGCGCTGGTTGTGTCGCCGGAGCTGGCGGATGCCGTCGTCGCCTACGATTTTCCGTGGACGGCGTTCACGCAAAAGTACCGGTTGAGTCGCTACCGGCTCGGCGAGCTTGCGAAGCTGATCTGGCGACTCCGGCGGACGCGCTACGATCTCGTGCTGAATGCCCGATCGGACGTTCGCAACAACCTGCTGGGCGCGATGATCGGGGGCGGCCGATTCGTGAGCGTGAAGTGCGGACTGGGCGATGTTTTCGCGACGACGGTTGTCGAGGTCAGCCGGGATTCGCATCGCGTGGACGACTGGGCCTCGGTCATGCACATCGCGACCGGAATGCCCACCGAGGGGGACCAGCCACACCTTGCGGTCAAAGATGCCGACCGTGAGCGGATGCGCGGCGAACTTGGACTGCCGGTCAACCGGGACGCTCTGGTCGTCGGGATTCATCCGGGCGCGCGGATCGCAGTACGTCGATGGGAACTCGCGCGGTTCGCAGCCGTCGCCGACACGATCGCCGAGCGACTCGGCGCAACGCTGCTCGTTTTTGCAGAGCCTGACGGATATGGCGCGGACATGCCAGCGACGACCCGCTTCACCGTCGTTAGGCGGCCGCTCGATGAGCTGAAGACGGTGCTGTCACTGTGCGATGTCCTCATCTGCAACGATAGCGGCCCGATGCACATCGCCAGCGCACTCGATGTTCCGGTCGTCGCGGTCTTCGGGCCGACACAACTCGAATGGTTTGGTCCACGCGGCCGCCGGAGTCGTGTCATCAGGCTCGCGGAGGTCGCGTGTCGGCCGTGCTCGGACATGTGCAGCTTCGCGGAACCGTTCTGCATGACCGGGGTGAACGAGGACCGGGTTGTCGACGCTGCGCTTTCCCTGCTCGCGGCGGGAGGGTCCGATGTTGCACCGGTCGCAATGAGCCTCCCGGCGCGCCGCTCGCTCCAGTCACAGCACTGAGCGATGCAGCCCGCACGCGAAGTCGCGGCGCATCGTCGCCGGGCGAACGTCCTTGGAGTGGGCATCGACGCGGTCTCGCCAGCGATCGTCGTCAACCAATTGTTCGAGGCCACTCACAACGGTGCCAGCGGTTACGTCTGCGTGACCGGTGTGCACGGCGTCATGGAATCACAGCGCGACTCGGCATTGATGCAAATACTGAACGACGCGATGCTGACCGTACCCGATGGAATGCCGACGGTGTGGATGGGACGGTTGCAGGGACATCGGGACATGTCACGCGTCTACGGTCCAACGCTGCTGCTCGATGTCTGTGAGCGTTCGGTGGTGACAGGGGAAACGCACTTTTTCTACGGCGGTGGGCCTGGCGTGGCGGACGCGCTCGCGGGACAACTCAGCGCGCGATTCCCCGGTCTGCGGGTGGTGGGGACCTACGCGCCGCCGTTTCGACCGTTGAATGGACGCGAGGAGGCGGAGCTGGAGGCGCGCGTGGCGGCGGTACGGCCCGACTTCTTCTGGGTGGGTCTGAGTACACCAAAGCAGGAGCGATTCATGGCCGCGCACCACGGGAAGCTCGCCGCGCGGATCATGCTCGGTGTTGGTGCTGCGTTCGACATGCACAGCGGGCGTACGAGGCAAGCGCCAAGCTGGATGCAACGCAATGGGCTGGAGTGGCTGTTCCGCCTGGGGCAGGAGCCGCGACGGTTGTTCTGGCGTTACGCGCGAAACAATCCCGGGTTCGTCGTTCGAGCGGCGCTCCAAGTCGCCGGATTGAGACACTATTCACTCCCGCTGGCGCTGCCGGGCAGCGGCCAGCCGCCGCAAGGGTAATGGCAAGAAAAGCGTTCGACACGTTGCCAATGCGAACACCGTGAGCGCGCTTCGACACGGTCTGCGGTTATGGCGTCCGGTTCTTGTTTCAGCGAGCGCCGGCACGCTCAATCGCGCGTCGGCGATCGCGGTCAGGCTCGTCACAGTTCCGCTGCTGTTGCGATATCTGGGGGCCGAGCGGTACGGGCTATGGATGACGATCGCCAGCGCGACGGCGTACCTGACGTTGCTGGATTTCGGCACGGTCTCGGCGCTCACAAACCGCCTCACGCGCTGCTACGCTGCCGGTCGCTTCCGTGCGGGTCGCGCTTACGTCACTTCAGCGACGATGGCGCTGCTCATCGCGGCGATCATCGGGATGAGCATCGCCGTGGTGGTCATCGTTGGCGTCGATTGGCCGAAAGCGTTCGGGCTGAATTCCGCAGTGGCGTCCGCTGAGGTGCGACCGACCTTGCTCGTGGCCGCGGCGCTGGCGGCCGCTCAACTCGCGCTCGCAGCGGTTCTCCGACTTCCATACACGATGCAGCGCGGAGCGCTGTCCGAAGGTTACCAGCTCGCCGGAAACGTCGGAAGTCTGGTCGGGATCATAGCTGCGGTTCAGGCCGGACTTGGCCTGCCGTGGCTTGCACTCGCGCTTATGGCGGGCCCGGTGGTTGCGGGCTGCGGAGTTCTGATTCACCTGGTCGTCACCAAGCAGTTATCCGCACCACGGCTTTCGTGGACGCGGCACTGGCTTATTGTCCGCTCGCTCGCGCGCGCAGGCGGTGCGTTCGTCGTCATGCAGGTCGTCG
>JANMAM010000008.1:0-23687 GCA_031359795.1 Gemmatimonadaceae bacterium | reverse complement strand
CATCCGTCGCACGTTTTCCCAGGGGAAGCGGCCGTCGGCATCGCACTCGCGCGCGATCGGCGCCACTTCAGATCGCGCGAAATCGCGAACCATGTCGCGAACGGCGAGGTGTTGCTCGGAAAAATACAGCGAGTCGTCCATTCCTCAGGCGGCTTCAGTTTCTTCATCACGAAGCACCGCGAGGAATCGCTCGCCGTACTTCTCCAGTTTCATCGGACCAACCCCACGAACATCGGCCATCGCATTCGCGGATCGTGGGCGCCGGACCGCGAGCTCGGCGAGCGTGCGGTCAGGAAACACCACGTACGGCGGCACCTTGTCTTCGCGAGCAATCGACGTCCGCAGGGTCTTCAGGCGGCCGAGCATGGCTTCCGCAGCCGCGTCGAGCGACGGTGCGTCTGCGATTCCGGGCTCCGCGAACCGAACGAGCACGTCATCCGTACCGATGACCCGCGCCCCGCCGCGGCGTGGTTTCGCTGGCGCATCTGCGCGCCGCCTTGGCTTCGGCTTGCCGAGAGCGGGCGCAGCGGCGGAAGCGGGAACGTGGGTGCCCATGCAGTTGTCGCAGGCGCCACACGTCGCCCGAGCCGCCGGGTCGCCGAAATATCGGAGCACGAACCCGCGACGGCAACCACGCGTGTAGGCGTATTGCTGAACTGCATCGAGCTTTGCCAGGTCGCCACGCCGGCGGCGATCGAGGGTTTCCCAGTCGATGGCGATATTCGACAGCGGTGCCCCTGGGCGGGCGAGCCGGGCGCCTCCGCCATCGCGCTCGAAGGTGAGGAACTGCCGCCGCTGCAATGCTTCGAGCAGCGGGATCGTGCTCTGTGCGCCGCCAAGGCCGGGCGCAAGCGCGTCGAGGTCGATCGACACTCCCGAGTAGACGCGGTCTCCGCCGCCGGCTTTCCAGAGCGCGCGGAGCAGGGCGAGTTCCATCGCGTGATCGGGGCCGAGCTCGCGCTTGATGCGGTCGGCGGTCGCGAGCAGCCGCACCTGGACGCGCGCTTGCGACTCGCCCTCCCGGAGCAACGCGCCCGCCGCGACGAGCACGCGGAGCACCGACTCGACTTCGCGCGGCGATGTCTTGCCTGCGGCGCGCAAGGCGAGGCGTTCCGCATCGAGATCATCGAGCTTTCCGTCACGATCGGCGTCGCGCAGGATCGCGCTGTAGACGCGCTCGACGACGGGCCGCTCCGGATACGCACCCTTGATGAAGAACTCGTGGGTGAACCGGTCGGGGAAGCTGTGCAGCAGCACGCAGTCGGACGGGTTCCCATCCCGCCCGGCGCGACCGGCTTCCTGGTAGTACGCCTCGAGGGTCCCGGGCATCGCGTGATGCAGCACGAGCCTGACGTTAGGCTTGTCGATGCCCATGCCGAACGCGTTGGTCGCGACGATCGCGCGGACGTCCTCGCGCATGAACGCTTCCTGCACATCCTTGCGATGGCGATCGTCGAGACCGGCGTGATAGGCAACCGACGGGATGCGCGCCCGTTCGAGCACGGCCGCGACGCGCTCGACGGCACGGCGGGTCGACGCGTAGACGACGGCCAGCCCCTCGGCATCGCGTACGGCGCGGACCAGGGCCGCGTCCTTTTCGTCGTCGCTGCGGGTCGGCACGACGTGATAGCGGAGATTGATCCGGTCGAACCCCGTGATCACGGTCTCGGGGTTGCGCAGCGACAGTTGGCGCGCGATGTCCTTCCGCACCTCGGGGGTCGCCGTGGCCGTGAGCGCGATGACCGGCGGATTGCCTAACCGTTCGCGCACCTGCCCCATTCGCAGGTAGCTCGGCCGGAAGTCGTGTCCCCACTCGCTGATGCAATGCGCCTCATCGAGCGCGAGAAGCGACACCCCCATCTTCGCGATCCGTTCCGCGGTATTCGCGAAGTCGAATCGTTCCGGCGCGACGTAGAGGAGCTTGATCTCGCCCCGCTGCGCGCGCGCCAACCGGTCGGAGACTTCGCCGCTCGAGAGCGTACTGTTCACGAACGCCGCCGGTAGTCCGCGGGCGGTGAGCGCGTCCACCTGATCCTTCATCAGCGAGATCAGCGGGGAGACGACAACCGTCAAACCGGGCAGTAGCAAGGCCGGAATCTGGTAGCAGATCGACTTTCCCCCGCCCGTCGGGAGAATGACGAGCGTGTCGCGGCCCTCGAGCACCGATGCGACGGCGCGGGCCTGACCGGGGCGGAAGTCGGGATAGCCGAAGTGGGTCTGCAGCGCGCTCCGCGCGTCCTCGATTTGCGGCCGGGTGCTCATCGCGTGATGATTGCGCTCGCGCCCGACGAATGCGACACCGAAGCGCCGCTGCGCGTAACGCTAGACCGCACGCGCGAAATGGCCTCGGGTAAATTCGGAGCCAAAGAGTTCGCGCACCGTGCCGCGCGGATCGCCACTCCCCGCGGCCAATGCGTCGAGCTGCGACCGATAGCGCGCGACGATTTCGTGGACCGGGTCGCCGGCAACGTTGAAAACCATCTGATAACCGCGGATTCCCGCAGTCCACAGCCGCGGTACGTATTCGCTTCCCTCGACCGGCCGCGAGTGAAGGAGCCGGTTGCGGCAGGCCGAGTCGGTCGCGACGGGGAAAGTGTACCCGGCCGGATCCGTGAGCAGCACGTTGGTGTGCTTCTGTACGCAGAGATCGCGGCAGGTCGCCGGTTCCCGGTCGAACGCGGCGGAAAGCACACAGTGCTCGATCGTCATTCCCTCGGGTCGGCCGTAGAGAAAAACATCGAACCCGGCACCCGCCCACGGCTCCGCCGTCGCATGCATCTCTTCCGTCGTCAGCTCGAGCGAAAACGTCACGCGCTTCGCGCCGACGTTGAACAGCTCCGCCGCGGTGTGCTGGTTGAAGCAATTGACGGCGTAGTCGGCAACGACATCGCGACCCGCCGCGCCGAATTCGGCGACCAGCCCGAGGTGCCCGGACAGCAACGGCAAACCAAGATCGAGCCACTTCTGAAGCTGCGGCCGCTCGGCGGGCCTGACGATGCTTGGCGTCCGCAGCCGAAATGCGACACCACGCGCCGCCAACTCGTCGCGGAGCGCGACGACGCGGGCGCGCGGCGGCGCCGGGTGGCGAAGGAAGGGATCGAAGACGATCTCGGTCGCGCCCGCGCTGGCGGCCGCTCGCGCATCGTCGGGCGTGAACACCACTGCCCGCAAGGCGAACCCCGCCTGCATCGGCAGCTCGACGGCGCGGCCGGTGTCGACGGCGACGATCGCGGCATCGATGGATGCATCCCGCTCGGCCTCGCTGGCCTGGCGCGCCCAGTCGCGGTGCAGCATCAGCTCCTCGACCGCATCCTGCCGCAGGCGATTGAGCGCGCTGATCGGCAGGAAGAGCCCCCCGCCTAACGCGGCGTCGTCGAGCGCGCCGAGCACGAACGGCGTATCGCCAAGCCGCCCGAGCTGCTCTCGGAGCGTTTCGGTCGAGATCGCGCGCGCCGTTGCCGCGGTGAGCGTCGGCTCCGAGCGGACGGTGACGGACGCACCGTCGGCGGTGAAGACCGCCTTCAAGGGCGCCCCGCTCGCGCCGAACACCCGTACATCGAGGCGGGTCTTCCGCTGACGGATCGGCGCGGCGAGCGCGGCGTAGCTCGCGCGCGCACGCTCGAGCAGCGCGGCTTCGCTCGACCGGACG
The DNA here is from genome assembly GCA_031359795.1 of Gemmatimonadaceae bacterium. Taxonomy (GTDB): domain Bacteria; phylum Gemmatimonadota; class Gemmatimonadetes; order Gemmatimonadales; family Gemmatimonadaceae; genus JABFXC01. The sequence continues at coordinate 20,038 of JANMAM010000008.1, read as the reverse complement.
ACACGCCAGCCCGCCGGAACGCGCACGCGCGTCGAGATCGCCTGACGATGCAGGCCGTCGCGGGTCGAAATCGTCCGGATTTCGCCTACCTGAAACCCGGTCGACTGTTCGGTGGTGCCGTTAGGCGGCTCGAAGCCCAGTCCATCGCGCACGAGCACCGGGTCGCGAACCTCGACGATCAACTCCCCCCGCTCGTAGCCGGCGACGGTGCCCAGCTCACGGCCGCGATTGTCGGGCTGGTTGCGCGTGATGTAGCCCCGCCCCGCCCGCCCGCCGTACATCCCGCCGGTGAAGCCACGCGAGAAGATCTGGACGAGCGGCGCGACCTCTTCGCCGGGTGCCGGCATCGGTTCCCCGCGGGCGACCTGGCCGAGGAACTGCCTGTACTCGCGCGTCACCGTCGCCACGTACTCGGGCTTCTTCTTCCGTCCCTCGATCTTGAGGCATCCGACCCCCGCGTCGGCAATCTCGGCGAGGTGTTCGTACGCGGCGAGGTCCTTGGCGGAGATGAGATAGCCGCGATCGAGCTCGGTGCCGGTCGTCGTGTCGGTCAGGACGTAATCCTTCCGGCACGACTGGGCGCACGATCCACGATTGGCGCTCCGCTCGGAGATCATCCCGGACATGTAGCACTGCCCGGAGTATGAGATGCAGAGCGCACCGTGCACGAAGGTCTCGAGGCCGAGCTCGGGCACCGCTGCGCGAATTGCGCGAATGTCAGCGATCGTGTTTTCCCGGGCGAGAACGACGCGCTCGATCCCGAGCCGGCGCATCACGGCCGCGCCGGACGCATCGTGGACCGTCATCTGCGTCGAGCCGTGGATCTCGAGCTTCGGGTACACGTGCTGGATGAGCCGGACGATGCCGATATCCTGAACGATCGCTGCGTCGATGCCACGGTCGATCGCGCCGCCGAGGAACCGAAGCGCGTCGCGAAGCTCACCCGGCTTGAAGAGGATATTGAAAGTCAGGTAGATCCGGCGCCCGCGCTCGTGCGCGATCCGGCACGCCTCCTCGACCTCATCCATCGACAGCTGCGCACCCTCGTCGCGCGCATTGAACCGCTCGGCCCCGAGATACACCGCGTCCGCCCCGTTCGCCACGGCGGCACGAACGGCATCGAGAGAGCCGGCAGGAGCAAGTAGCTCGGGGACACGCTTCAGCTGCATAAGCCACGAAATTTAGCCGCTTTGCAGGGCGAATGGGACCCTGAGCTCCAATTCGCCAGGCGGCTGGTGGCTGCCTCGCGCAGCGCTCTACGGCCGAGGCCTGTCCGAGGGCGGGATGAATCTCGCCAGCAACGCGAGCGCCATGATGCCGAGCCCGATCCAGAGCACGGTTCGCTGGTCGGAGCGTGCACCATACGCCCAGATCGCGAACCCGACCGCGGTGAGTGTCAGGCGGAGGCGGAGGATGGCGCTGAACGTCACTTGGTTCCTGTATTCCTGTTCGCGAACCCGCGGACGCCTTCACGAAAGTCCTCGGTCAGCCGTGCCTCGACGTTCGTGACGATGCCCGCCGCGATGCCGTCGGCGAACGAAAGTTCATCGAGCTTGTTGAACAGCCACTTGGTGAGCGCGATCGCGGTCTTCGGCGACTGCGACATCTCCTCGACGATGCGGTCGACGTCGGCTTCGAAGGTGCGGCCGGGAAGGATGCGGCTGACGAGCCCGATTCGCGCGCCCTCCTCGGCGCCGACGACACGACCGGTCAGGACAAGGTCAGCGGCGTGCTTCTCGCCGACCGAGCGGCGCAGCAGGGTCATCACCATCGCCGGCACGAAGCCAACGCGGACTTCGGGGAAGCCGAATTTGGCATCCTCGTGGGCGAGCACCAGGTCGCACGCGAGGGCGAGCCCCGCGCCGCCGGCGAGCGCGCGGCCCTGCACGGCGGCGACGATCGGCTTCACGATCGTCCGCATCGCGAGGAACACCCTGCCTAACGCCTCGGCGTCCTCGCGGTGCACTTCGCCGGGCGCGTCGAGCATCGACGCCAGCGCCTCGAGGTCTGCTCCGGCACAGAAGTCCTTCCCCTCGCCGCGCACGAGGATGACCCGCACCGCCGTGTCCGACTCGAGGGCGCTGAGCCCTACGAACAGCTCCTCAGCCGTCTGGCGGTCGAGGGCGTTCCGCTTCTCCGGCCTGGCAATCGTCAGGCGGCCGACCGCGTCCCGGCGTTCGATGCGAACGCGAGGGTGCTCGCTCATTTCGCCCCGGGCAACTTCAGGTTGCGGGCTTCTGCATCGGGGACATCGATCGTCATCCGCAGCATCGCGGTCGAGAACACCTTCCCTTGCGCATCGGTCTTGAGCGAGACGGTCCCGCCGCCGCCTAACGCGCCGTGAAGCAGGAAGTTGAGCGCGTTCAGGTTGGGGAGCTCGAAGCGCTCGACGCCCCCGGTGATGACGCCGCGGAAATGCGCGGCGACCCGATCGCGGGTGAGTGTCTTCGCGAGGAGGGGATACCATTCGGGCCTGAGCGCGATCACTCCGACGTTGGCGGTGTCGCCCTTGTCGCCGGACCGGGCGTGGGCGAGCTCGGTGAGCCGGATCTTCATGCGAGCACCTCGACTTTCGTCTTCACGACGCTCTTGTCGACGAGCGCGGGCCAGTACGCGACGACCTCTTCGACTTTCGGGCGTCCACCGGCAAAACCGGTCACGCTCGGCGGACCGTTGAGCACCAGCGGCGCGAGCTCGCGGGTGAAGCGCTCGACCGCGCCGCGATCGCTCCCGCGAACGCCGATCCGGAGCTGCGTCTCGGGCACGTCCTGCACGTCGCCGGCGAGCGGTCCATGCGTCGCCGAAACGCCGACGAACTCGGTGAGGATCTCGTCGAACTTGAGACCCATCCGGTCGAGGCGCGCCCGCAGGATCTTGTCGGCCGAGCGGGCCTTGTCGAGTGCATCCGGCCACGCGTAGACGAGAGTGCCCACCGCCTTGAATCCGGCGCGGTAGGCAATCGAGACCTTGAGCTTGTCGGTCGCCGGCTTTCCCTTGATCCCGAAGACCCGGACACGATTCTCACCATCGGCCGCGAGCCGAATCGACGTGAAGTCGGCGATCACGTCGGGGGTGATGTACGAATGCGGATCGCCCATCTCGTAGACGAGCTGCTCGGTCACGGTCGGCACCGACACGCGGCCGCCCGTGTTCGGGTGCTTCGTGACCACAAAGCTGCCGTCGGCCGAGACCTCGACCAGCGGATAGCCGACATCCGCGAGATCGGGAATCGTTCGCCAGTCGTGCAGGCAGTTGCCGCCGGAACACTGTGCGCCGCACTCGATGATGTGGCCGGCGACGATTCCTGCGGCGAGCTTGTCCCAATCGGTCGCGCCCCAGCCAAACTCGTGGCGGAGCGGCGCCATTGTCAGCGCCGTATCAGTCGAGCGCCCGGTGATCACGACGTTCGCGCCGCGCCCCAGCGCCTCGACGATCGGCTCGGAGCCGATGTACGCATTTGCCGACAGGACGCGATCGCGGACGCTGCCTAACGCGGCACCCGTTTCCATGTTGGCGAACGCGTGTCCCGCTGCCATCAGCTCGTCGAGTCGCGGCAGCAGGTCATCGCCGGTGACGACGCCGATCTTCAGGCTTCGCTCTGCGCCGCGGGCGCGGGCGGCATCGCGGACTGCTTCGGCGCAGGCCGGTGGATTCACCCCGCCCGCGTTGGCGACGACCTTGACCCCGCGCTCGGCGACCGCGGGCATGACGCTGTCCATCGCGCCGATGAAGTCACGGGCATACCCCATGCGCGGATCCCGTTCCTTCTGCTTCTGGAGGATCGACATGGTGACTTCAGCGAGATAGTCGAGCATCAGGTAGTCGATCTGCCCGCCTTCGACCTGGCGCCGCGGCGCGTCGAGCCAGTCGCCCCAGAACCCCTGACCCGCCGCGACCTTGACGATGCGGCTCATGCGAGTGGGGAGCGGCTGGTCATGGCGCGCGTCAGGCAAACATGGAGGCGACTGCTCATACGTCGTCGAGGTGTGCGGGTAAGACGAAGGGCCCGAGGTGCGGCCCTTCGTTGTGGAGCGAAGCGCGCAGGGCCATCGAGAGAACGGCGCGTGTGTCCTCCGGATAAACTATCGCGTCGGCGAATCCGCGGGCCGCGGCGTACCGCGCGTCGAGCTGGTGTTCGTAGTCAGCGCGCATCTCCTCCAGCTGGGACTGCAGCTCAGCGGTGATCGGCTTCCCTGCCTTCTTTGCCTTCTCGATCGAGGGGCCATGGACCGCCTGGACGGCCGACTCCCCTTCCATCACCGCCATCCGCCCCGTCGGCCAGCTGAAGATGAAATCCGGGTCGAAGCCCTGCGCCGCCATCGCGTAATAGCCTGCGCCCGATGCGTGGTTGACGGTGAGCACGAGCTTCGGAACGCGCGCGGTCGCCATCGCTTCGACGAAGCGCGCACCGGCGCGGATGATTCCCTCGTGCTCGGCCTCCGCGCCGACCATGAAACCTGAGACGTCCTGCACGAACAGAATCGGAATCCGCTGCCGATCGCAGCGGTCGATGAAATAGGCGACCTTTTCCGCGCTCTCGGCGTAGACGATTCCGCCAAACCGTGGCTGCTCGCCGGGGCGACCCTTGATCAGCCCGCGTGCATTGGCGATCACGCCGACCGGAATGCCACCGATGGTCGCGTCGCCGCAGATCATCTCCTTGGCGAGATTCCCCTGGAACTCGGCGATCGCCCCGTCATCGAGGATCGCGCGGAGCAGCGCGTGCGTGTCGTAGGACATCCGGTGGTCGGCGGGCAGGAGATCGTAGAGCGCAGCGGCTGCATCGCCGTCGACCGGCGCCGCGACCAGGTCTGCGCCGCGGTCCATCGCCGCCCGACGCGGCAGCCGCGCCACGCTCGCCCTCAGCTGGCCGAGGCAGTCGTCGTCGTTCTCGGCCGTGTAGTGGGCGACGCCGCTGATCTGGGTGTGGGTGTTCGCCCCGCCTAACGTCTCTCCGTCGATGACCTGTCCGGTCGCGCCCTTGACCAGATTCGGTCCGCCCAGCCCCATGAACGAGGTGCCGCGAACCATGATGATCGTGTCCGAAAGGGCCGGCAGGTACGCGCCGCCCGCGATGCACGGGCCCATCACCGCCGAGAGCTGCGGGATGCGCAGGTACCGCCGCATGATCGAGTTGTAGTAGAAGATTCGCGACGCGCCGTACTGCCCGGGAAATACGCCGCCCTGATACGGCAGGTTGACGCCCGATGAATCGACGAGATAGATGATCGGGATGCGGCACCGCATCGCGATCTCCTGGGCGCGGAGGATCTTGGTGATCGTCTCCGGCCACCACGAGCCGGCTTTGACAGTCGCGTCGTTGGCGACGATCACGACGTGCCGGCCCTCGACCATCCCGATGCCGGTGACGACGCCCGCCGCCGGTGCCTGGCCGTCATAACGGTCCCAGGCCACGAGCAACCCCACCTCGAGAAACCGCGTGCGGTCGTCGCAGAGCTTCGCGATGCGTTCGCGGGCGGTCAATTTTCCCTGGGCGTGCTGCTTCTCGATCTTGTCTGCCCCGCCACCGTCGCGCAGCCGCGCTTCGAGCTCGCGCAACTCCGCTGCGAGCTTTCGCAACCGGTCGCTCACGTCACGCTTCCTGCCGCTCTCGCTCGACGAACCATTCCTTGATGTACTGAATGAGGTCCGTGGTCGCTGTGCCGGGGCCGAACAGCTTGCCCACACCGAGCTTCTGAAGCGCCTCGATGTCTTCCTTCGGGAGGATGCCGCCGCCCGTGATCAGCACGTCCTCGCGCCCCTGCTCGCGGAGCAGGTCGAGAACGCGCGGGAACAGCGTCATGTGAGCGCCGCTCAGGATCGACAGGCCGACCACGTCCACGTCCTCCTGGATGGCGGCGGTCGCGATCATCTCCGGCGTCTGGTGCAGCCCGGTGTAAATGACTTCCATGCCGGCGTCGCGCAGCGCGGCGGCGACGACCTTTGCACCACGATCGTGGCCGTCGAGGCCAGGCTTGGCGATGAGAACACGGATCGGACGCGACGACGTTATAGCCATGTCGGGACTCTACGGGCCAGGGGCCAGGAACCACAAACAACCTGCGAGCGTACCGCGGCGCGCTCGGGAAAGCTACCGCGTCGCTTTGCGGCGCGGCAACGGCTCCTTCCGCGCGACCAGCAGCATCTCGCTGGACCGCCGGCGAAGCTCGCGGTCGCGAAAGCCATCGTACGCCTGCTCGACGACCAGTCCTGCGTCCGCACACAGCTCAGCAAGGCGCGTCGGCGTGTAGAGGCGGATGCGATGCTCGCGCTCACCAGCCGTCTTCTTTCCGCGCCAGGTGCTGCGGATGGTGAGGACGCCGGACAACCCGTCGAATGCACGCTGATGTGCGATGAGCGTGCCATCCTCCGTCTCCCACCAGTCGCGCGCAAGGAAGCGCGCCATCACGCCGTCGCGGTTCCCCCCGTGCCAGACGAGTACTCCGCCGGGCTGGAGGACTCGCGCGAACTCGCGGATGACACGGACGTCGTCAGCCGGATCGGTGAAGAACCCGAATGACGTAAAGAGATTGACTACCGCGTCGAAGCGACCGGTCCAGCGCGGGGGCAGCCTCCGCATGTCGCCGCGCGTATACCGCAGTCGCTTCCCCGCCCCGCGTGCCTTCGCCTTGGCGAGCAGCGGCTCCGAATAATCGAGGCCATCGACGTCGAACCCCGCCTCGGCGAGCAGATGGGCGTGACGGCCCTGGCCGCAGGGCACGTCGAGGATTCGCGCGCCAGCGGGTGCACCGAGGATCTCGATGAGCCGGGTGACTTCGCGGCGGTCGCGTTCGAGTGTGAACAGCGGCTCGTACTCGAGGAGATATTGTGCGTCGAAATACGACGTCCACCACTCGGCGGCTTTCGCCGCCGAGTGGTGGGTTTCATTGGAGGTCGCGGCGCTGCGCGCCGCTCCGGCTCCTCGCGCCGAGCGCGCGGATCCGCGAACGCTCAGAAGAACACCGGCTCGCGGTATGCGCCGAAGACGTCTTCCATCGCCGCGCGAATCTCGTGCAGCGTGCAGTACACGCGCGCACAGTCGAGCAGCGCGGGCATGACGTTCTGCCCTTCGCGAGCGGCCTGGCGCAGTGCGTCGAGTCGCTGCGTGCAGCGCGCATTGTCTCGGCTGGCCCGCATCGACGCCATCTTCCGCCGCTGGTCGGCCTCGGCCTCAGCGCCGACCTTGAGCAGCGGAATAGTCAGTTCGGGCTCCTCGGTGACGAACTCGTTCACCCCGACGACGACGTGCCGGTGCTGCTCGATTTCCCACTGCTGGCGCGCGGCGGCTTCGGCGATCTTCCGCTGGAACCAACCGGTCTCGATGCCGCGGGCCACCCCGCCGACGCTCTCGATCTCGGCGAACAGCCGCTCCGCGTCAGCCTCCATCTGGTCGGTCAGTGCCTCGAGATAGTACGACCCGCCGAGCGGATCGATCACGTTCGGCACCCCGGTCTCGTAGGCGAGAATCTGCTGCGTACGCAGCGCCACCTGCACCGCCGACTCGGTCGGCAGCGACAGCGTCTCGTCCATCGAGTTGGTGTGCAGCGACTGTGTCCCGCCTAACGCCGCGGCCAGTGCCTGGTAGGCGACGCGGACGACATTGTTCATCGGCTGCTGCGCCGTCAGCGTGACCCCAGCGGTCTGCGAGTGGAAGCGCAGCACGAGTGAGCGCGGGTCCTTCGCGCCGTAGCGCTCCTTCAGGTGACGCGCCCAGATGCGGCGGCTGGCGCGCATCTTCGCGATCTCCTCGAAGAAGTCGTTGTGAACGTCCCAGAAGAACGAGAGTCGCGGCGCGAAATCGTCCACGTTCAGCCCGCGAGCGATACCCCGCTCGACGTAGGTGAAGCCATTCGCGAGCGTGAATGCGAGCTCCTGCGCGGCGGTTGCGCCGGCCTCGCGGATATGATATCCGCTGATCGACACCGTGTTCCATAACGGCGCATGCGTCGCTCCCCACTCGAAGCAGTCGACGATGAGCTTGAGCGCGGGCTCGATGGGATAGACCCATGCGTGCTGCGCCATGTACTCCTTGAGGATGTCGTTCTGGATCGTGCCGCGGAGCTTCTCCGAGGAGACGCCCTGCTTCTCGGCCGCCGCGATGTAGAACGCCCAGAGAATGATCGCCGGGCCGTTGATCGTCATCGACGTCGACACCTTGTCGAGCGGAATCCCGTCGAAGAGCGTCTCCATGTCGGCGAGGCTCGAGATCGCCACGCCACACTTGCCGACCTCTCCCTCCGAGCGCGGATGGTCGCTGTCGTAACCCATCAGCGTCGGGAAGTCGAAGGCGACCGATAGACCGGTCTGGCCGTGCGACAGGAGATACTTGTAGCGCTGGTTGGTCTCGACCGCGGTTCCGAACCCAGCGAACTGGCGCATCGTCCAGAGCTTTCCGCGATAGCCCGTCGGGTGGATCCCGCGCGTATACGGATACGCGCCGGGCACGCCCTCGTCGGCGACGACGAGCGCGCGGTCGAGCGCCGTGTAGAGCGGTGCCACCTCGCGCGCGGAGTTGGAGAAGCCGATGTCGCGGAGCTCTCCGCGCTCGTAGCGCGCCCGCCATGCTGCGACCTCCGCGCGCAGGCGTTCGAGCTCTTCGCGTCCGTCGCCTGTCGTTCCCGGCAGCTCGGAAATGGAAGTCATTCGGTTTCCTCTCTGGGACAGATCGGCGACGGTGCGCCGTACCCCGAAGCTAACCGCCGGTGTTCCCGCCGACCACCGGCGCCGCGTTGACGAGCAGTGCCGCCGCGACTGCGAACGGCGAGGTGACACCGCGCTCGAGATCGGGCAACGCGTCCTCCAGCGCGGCCTGAGTCGCCGCGTCACCCCACAGCCGCGTACGCACCATGCGTTCCGCGACCTCGATCACCCGCTCGCGGAGACGCGCAGCGCGCCTGGCGCGAAGCTCGCCGGTGCGCTCGAGGAATCGCATGTGGCGCGCGACCGCGTCGATGACCTCGGTCACACCTTTTCCATCGACGCCAACGGTCGCGAGCACAGGCTGGGTCCATGTCGTCGCCTCGTCGTCGCGGGCCAGCGTCCGAGCGACCCGTGCCGGATTCTGTGCCCGCCGTTCCTCGGGCGTCGAGATGCGCTTGAGATCGATGCCATGGTGCGCGGGCATGTCGCGCATCGAGCTGCCGGCCCGCAACCCGAGCATGAGTTCGAGTTCATTGCGCATCCGGTCGGCGCCGGGCCGGTCGGCCTTGTTCACCACGAAGATATCGGCGATTTCCATCAGCCCGGCCTTGAGCGTCTGGATCGAATCACCCGACTCGGGGACGAGCACCACCACCGACGTGTCAGCGGTGCGCGCGACATCGAGTTCACTCTGCCCGACCCCGACGGTCTCGATTAATATCACATCGATACCAAATGCGTCGTAGACGTCGGCCACTTCGCGCGTCGCCGCGGCGAGCCCGCCTAACGAACCGCGGGTCGCCATCGAGCGGATGAAGACCCCGGGATCGAGCGCCACCGACTCCATCCGGATCCGGTCGCCGAGCAGTGCGCCGCCCGTGAACGGCGAAGTCGGATCCACCGCGATGATGCCGACCGTCTTTCCCGCCGCACGGTATTCGTGAGTCAGGCGGTTTGTGAGGGTGCTCTTCCCAGCGCCGGGGGGACCGGTCAGACCGATCCGCCAGGCGCGCCCGAGCTTCGAGTGCAGTGCCGCGAGCAGCGTCTCGAACCCCGCTCGCCGGTTCTCGACGATGCTGACGACCCGCGCGAGCGCCGCTGGACGACGCGCCTCGAAGCCAGCAAGCAGGGCCAGATGCGCTGGTGTCAACTCGGCGCGACGAGCTGTCCCGGTCACGGTTGGGCAGCGGCGCGTACGGCAGGACCGGCGTCGTCATGCTCGTCGCGAATGTCGCCGACCAGCTCCTCGAGCAGGTCTTCGAGCGTGACGATGCCGGCGGTACGCCCGTCCGCGTCACGGACGATGGCCAGGTGTGCACTCATGCGCAGCATCCGGTAGAGAAAGTCGTTGCACCGAGTGTCCGCCGGAGTGCTCGGCACGGCGCGATGCGGCGGGCGTTTGCCATCAGCGCGGAGCACGTCGAAGGCGTGCACCATCCCGACGACCTCGTCGAGCGAGTTGTTGCGCGTGATCGGAACACGGCTGTACGCCGATTCGGCGATTCTGCGCGCCAGCTCTGCCGCATCGAGCGTTTCCTCGAGGGCAAACACCTGAGCGCGCGGCGTCATGACGTCGCCGACAGTCTTCTCACCAAATCGGACAACGCCGGTGATGATCGCGATCTCGTCACGAGCTCCGACCCCTTCGGCCTCACCTTCGCGCAGCAGATCCTCGATGCCGTCGCGGCCCTCGTTCGGGAGGCCCGTTCGACTCTTCCTCATCCAGCGCCGTTCCACCGACCGGCTCAGCGCGACGATCGGCCAGAGCGCGATCTCGACGAGTCGCAGTGGTGGCAGCATGACGGGAATGATGCCGGATGGCCAACGGCGGGCGATCGCACGGGGAATGATCTTCCCGAAGAAGATGAGAAACAGCGCCGCAACGCCGAGGTAGATCGCGAGCTGGGAGGCGTCGTCGCGCGGTGCGCGTGATGTCACGACGACTCCGGCAAGCACGATCGCCAGTGCGCTCCCCGCCGCAGCGGCGATCACGAGTCGTGTTGGCCTCTCGATGTAACGTTCGGCGACTTCGAAGCCCGCCGGGCGCCGCTCCATCCAGTGCCGCAGCCAGATCCGGCTCGCGGCGCGCACGGCGATCGACGCCGCAGTCAGCCAGGCGACGACGAGCGTGGCGATGATCAGCGCGGTAAGGGCGCCGGGCATTCTCATTCGCCGGTCTCCATGACTGCCCTCGGACCGGACACGCGTGCGACCGGCAAACGCTCGAAATAGACGCGCACGATACGGCGCCGCACGACGCGCTCGACGACCACGCGAAACCCGTCGAGCACGAACGACTCGCCGGACCGCGGGACCCGCCCGAGCCGGGAGTACACGAGCCCACCGACGGTGGTCACGTCATCCTCCACGAAGTTGTGACGCGTCGCTTCCGAAAGGTCGTCGATCGACAGTCGGCCGGAGATCCAGAAGCGGTCGGCGCCTTCGCGCTCGAGCTCCGCGTCTTCCTCGTCGTGCTCGTCGCGAATCTCGCCGACGATCTCTTCGAGAATGTCCTCGATGGTGACGATCCCGGCCGTTCCTCCGTACTCGTCGGTCACGACCGCGATGTGAGTTCCGCTCGCCTTGAAATCCCGAAGCTGCGCGTCGAGTGTCTTCGTCGCGGGAATGAAGATCGCGGGCCGCACTCTCGTCGCCCATCCTTCGGGCGGCTCCTCGTCGACCACGATCGACGGCAGGAGGTCCTTCGCGTAGAGAATCCCAATGATCTCGTCGATCTCCTCCGCGAACACGGGAAGGCGCGCGTGTCCGGTGCTGCGCAGCTTGTCCACGACCTCGGACCACGGGGTGTCGCGATCGATCGCGACTACTTCCACGCGGGGTACCATCACTTCGCGGACCGACGTATCGCGGAGCGTGAAAACGCCATCGAGCAGGACGCGCTCCTCGCGGGCGACTTCCGCGTCAGCAGACACGATCTCACGGAACTGCTCTGCCGTCGCCGCGCGGTCCTCTCCCTCATCGTTGTGGGGAGGCAGCATCCGCTCCAGCAGCGCGTCGATGCGCGCACCCAGGATGACGACTGGCACGACCGGTAATCGAAGCATGCGCTCGATCGGGCGCAGGGGCCTCAACGCCTCGCTGCCGAGAGAGTCGCCGATCGACCGCGCGACGCCTTCGACCAGCGCCACCACGATCAGCGCGAGCGATATCCCGAAGGCGACACGGGTGTTATGCGAGTCGAACTCGGAGACGACGACCCACACGGCAGCTCCGGCGAGCAGTAGCGACACGAGCCGGGCCAGCGAGAGCGAGCGGTGTGCGTGGTCGCGCGCCGCGCGCGCTGCCGGGGGTTCTTCTCCCTCGGCCGGGGTCTCGGTGATCAGCGCCGCGTCCGCCGCGGCAAGCAGTGCCGCGGCCCCGGTGGCCGCAGAGAGCAGGAGCAATCCGGCAATCATGACGACCGCCAGACCGGCGTCAGCCGCGCGAGCAGTTTCTCCTGGCGGCGCCACATGGAAGATGTCTCGCGGCCTTCACCCTCGGGATGTTCCGCACCGAGCACATGGAGCATCGAATGGATGACGAGGCGCGCGATCTCTTCGCGCACGCCCACGCCGTGCTCCCGCGCGTTGCGCGCAGCAACCTCCGGCGCGATGTAGACATCACCGCCTAACGGCCTGCCGCCGGCCGCGGCGAGCGGGAAGGAGATCACGTCGGTCGGTCCGTCGTGGCCGAGGTGCGCGCGGTTGACCGCGGCGATCGCCGCCGACCGTACGAACGCGATCGAGATGGCGGCATCGCGAACGCCTTCGGCGCGGAGCACGCCGCGGGCAAGGTCCGCGATCCGCCGGCGTGCCAGCGGCACGCGCACGCCGTCCGCCGCGACGTCAACGTCGAGGCTCAACGTCGAGGCTCAAACGCGGTGAATTCGGAGGTGACTCCACCGCTCGCCGTGGGATAGTCGGTGCGGTGGTGGTGCTGGCCGATCAACGCGCGTGCGAACTGCTCCTTGATCTGCTCGAGCTGCCGGAGCGTGAGCGGCGCTGCGCGCAGCTGCCCACCCTCGATCCGCTGACGGATGATGTGCTCGATGACGCCGCGAATCTTTTCCGGCGTCGGGTCATTGATCACCCGCGTCGACGCCTCGACGCCGTCGGCAAGCATCACGATCGCTGTTTCGGCGCTCTGCGGGATCGGGCCAGGGTACGCGAATTCGGCGGCGTTGACGCTCCCCGGATCGCGCTCCCGCGCCTTCTCGAGAAAATACGCGATCGAGCCGGTGCCGTGGTGTTCGGAGATGAAAGCCCGCACCGCCTGGGGAAGCTTTTCCTTGTCAGCGAGCTCCAGTCCGGCATCGACATGGCTCCGGATGATGCCGGCGCTCGTCTGCGGCTTGAGTTTCTCGTGGGGGTTCTTTCCCTGCTGGTTCTCGACGAAGTACTGGGGCTTCTTCAACTTCCCGATGTCGTGATAGTACGCGCCCACTCGCGCGAGCAGCCCGTTCGCGCCAACCGCGGTCGCCGCCGCTTCGGCGAGATCGGCGATGCGCATCGTGTGCGAGTAGGTGCCCGGCGCTTCGAGGCTCAGGCGCCGCATCAGCGGGCGATTGAGGTCGGACCACTCGAGCAGTCGCAGGTATGTATCGATCCCGGTGAATGTTTCCGCCAACGGCAGCAGTGCCATCGCGAGCGGGACGCAGATCACCGCGACGAACGCGCCGAGCCCCGCGCTGCGGAGGATTTCCGCGCCGCTCCAGTCGAGGAGGAGTCCAAGCGCGACCGCCACCGCGAGGTAGGCCAGCGAGATCGTCACGATCGGGACGAGTGCTTCGTTCCGGCGACGCAGCGCGCGCACGCTGAACGCTGCCGCCGCACCGGTGACGACGGCGACGAACAGCGCATTCGTTCCGCGAAATGGCGCCTGCGTGCCGATGAGCACCGCCAGCACCGTCGACGCAATCATCGCGATGCGTGAATCGAATATCACGCTCAGCAGCACCGCGGAGAGCGCGACCGGGACGAGTTCAGCGCGCCCCCAGATGCGCCCATCGACCGCCGCTGCACCGAGAACCACCAGAAAGACGGTCGCAATGAGAAGCAGCGCGCGATAGCTCACGTAGAGCTGCGGCCGGTACAGAAGCAGCGTCAGGCCGACGACGACCAGCAGCAGGAAGTTGTACAGCAGCGCGCCGGTTACGCGGGCGATCGCGTTCTCGCCGCCGCGCCGCTCCTGCAGCGCGAGCTGAAGTCCGCGCAGCTTTTCAGCTTCCGCACGGCCAACGACTTCGTGAGCGCCGACGATCTTTTCGCCCTCGCGCACCGTGTACTGCTCTTCCGGAACCGAGCGGCGGAGCGCCATGCGCGCCTTTTCCGTCGCCGCGGCATCGACGACGAGCGTTGGATGAAAGAGGCTGCCGATCAGCTTCGTGTAGACCGCGTCTCCAACCCCCGACGTCGGGTCCGGATGAAGCAGCCTCGCTCGCGATACGAAGATCGAAAACGTATCGATGCTGTCCGCGGGGGCACGTACCTCTTCAGTGCCCCGGCGAATGAGCACGTCTCCACGCACGGTATCGAGTGCGCCGCTCGGCGCGACCCCCCGTGCGAGCCAACGGTTGAAGGCACGTCCGAGCGCGCTGCGCATCTGGGCGCGTGGCTGCGACTGCGCAAGGTACGTCGCTTCGTTCGCGGTGAGCACGACACCCTGTGCGGCCGAGGCACGCTGGACCGCGGCGACCACCGCCGGCGTGAGCTGGACTCCGTCGGGCGCCGCAGCCGCGACGGCGCGATCGAGCGCATCGAGTTGCCGCGTCGCTGAGTCGTGGGCCGCGCCGACGTACACGACAACGGGCTCCGCCGTTCGCGCAATTTCGTCACGCTCGCGCCGCAGCGTCGGCGCGTCCTTCCGCACGGCGAACGCAAATGGCGCGATCACGTTGTCGGCCGCGACAGACCCGACTTCATAGAGCGGGACGTCCGACGCCGGCGACGATGGAAAGAGCAGGTGCGTTACGACAGCCAGCGCCCCCGCCAGCGCGATGCGTGCGCCGTGGAAGCGAACGCGCGAAGAGCCCTCGGGCGCACGCGCCCCGTCAGCTTTTCCTTCGATCTGTCGCCAGAGATGCATTGGCGGTCAGGAATCCTCGGCGTACGCCTTGATGATCTCGCGCACCAGGCGGTGGCGTACGACGTCCGCCTCGGTAAAGTAGTGGAACGCGATTCCCTCGATGCCGGGCAGGATGCGCTCCACCTGCATCAAGCCGCTTTCCTCGCGCTTCGGCAAGTCGATCTGCGTCTTGTCGCCCGTTATGACGATCTTCGAGTTCACGCCGAGTCTCGTCAGGAACATCTTCATCTGGAGATTCGTCGCGTTCTGGGCTTCGTCGAGGATGACGAAGGCATCGCCAAGGGTGCGGCCCCGCATGAACGCGAGCGGCGCGATCTCGATGATCCGTGTCTCGAATGCGCGCTGCACGCGCTCGGGCGGCATCATGTCATCGAGCGCGTCGTAGAGCGGGCGAAGATACGGGTCCACCTTCGCCTGCATGTCGCCGGGGAGAAAGCCGAGGCTCTCCCCCGCTTCGACGGCCGGCCGCGTGAGCACGATCCGCTTCACCCGCTTGCGCGCGAGCGCGTCAACGGCCGCGGCGACGGCGAGATATGTCTTCCCGGTACCGGCCGGACCGATGCCGACCACGATGTCGTGGTCGACGATCTTCTGCATGTACTCCGCTTGACCGGACGTCTTCGCCTGGATCACGCGGCGCACTCCGGGCAGCGCGATCCGCGTGCTGTCCCCCGCCCCGTTGCCGTCGCCGGGACCTTCGTCGGCGAGACGCATGACGACGTCCGGATCGAGGTCGCCGCGCTGCCGCGCGGTGTCGATCATTCGCTGCGCGATGCCCGAAGCCCTGGCGACCGCATCCGGAGGGCCCTGCAGCGTCAGCGTGTCGCCGCGAAGCGAAACCTTCACGCCGCCGACGCGAGAGAGCTCGACGAGGTTCGTGTCGTTCACGCCGGCGAGAATCAACATGTCGGCACCCTCGGCGGGCAGCCGTCTCGTCTCCGTGCCATCGCTCATGCGCGTTCCACCACCTTCACGTGGAGCTCCTCCAGATCCTTTGCCGGTACGACGGACGGCGCCCCTTCGAAGAGGGCACGGGCCGCGGTTGTTTTCGGAAATGCAATGACATCGCGGAGCGACGGCGCGTCCGCGAGGAGCATCGCGATCCGGTCGAAACCGAACGCGATGCCGCCGTGAGGCGGCGCGCCCGACCGGAGACCGTCAAGGAGGAAGCCGAAGCGCGCGCGCGCCGTGTCCTCGTCGATGCCAAGAAGGCTGAAGATCCGCGACTGCGTCTCGGGGTCGCTGATTCGGATGCTGCCGCCCCCGAGCTCGGTGCCGTTGAGCACGACGTCGTAGGCGCGGGCGCGGGCACGTTGCGGCTCACTGGCGAGCAGTGGAACGTCGTCGGGAAGCGGCGACGTGAACGGGTGGTGCACGGCGCCGAGCAGGCCGGTCGCGGGATCGTGCTCGAACATCGGGAAGTCGGTGACCCAGACGAACTTTCGATCTCCGGTCGGGACGAGATCGAGCAGGCGCGCGACCTCATGGCGGACCCGATCGAGTGCGGCACTCGTGACGCGATCGGTGCCGGCCGCGAACAGTCCGAAATCGCCGTCGCTGATCCCCAGGCGCGTCGCCCCCGCCGGCCCGAGAAGCTTCGCCGCGGGACTGCCCTCGACCGCATCGCCGGTTCGCTTCACTCGAACGAGTCCACCCGCGCCGGCCGATTTCGCGACGGTTTCGATGTCGTCGACCTGCTTGCGGGAAAGCCGCGCCCCGTTAGGCACGACGATCCCGCGCACGCGCCCGCCGGCGTCGAGCGCCTTCGTGGTGATCGAAAAGTCGAGCAGCCGGAACGCGTCGCTGGCGTCGATGATCTCGAGACCGAAGCGGAGGTCGGGCCGGTCGATCCCGTACCGCTCCATCGCTTCGCCATACGTAAGGCGAGGAAACGTTGCCGGAATCTCGAAGCCAGCTTCCGCCCAGAGCGCGCCGATGAGCTGTTCGGCCAGGCGCATCACGTCCTCCTGGCCCACGAACGACGCCTCGATGTCGATCTGCGTGAACTCCGGTTGACGATCGGCGCGGAGATCTTCGTCGCGGAAGCACCGTGCGATCTGGAAGTATCGGTCGAATCCCGCGACCATCAGCAGCTGCTTGTACAGCTGCGGCGATTGCGGCAGTGCGTAGAACTCACCCGGGTGCACACGGCTCGGCACGAGGTAGTCGCGCGCGCCCTCGGGCGTCGGCTTGGTGAGGATCGGTGTCTCGATCTCGAGGAACCCGTGCTCGCTGAGAAAGCGGCGCGCGCGCTGCAGCAGCCGGTGACGAAGCACGATGTTCTTCTGCAGCTCGGGGCGACGCAGGTCGAGGTGCCGGTGGCGCAGGCGCAGCTCCTCCGCCGCGAGGTTTTCGCCCTTGCCTCGGGCCACCGGGATCGCCGGCGGCGTCGCCGGTCCGACGATCTCCAGGGCGCGACCGCGCACCTCGACCTCGCCGGTCGAAAGGTCCGGGTTCCGCATCTCGATCGGGCGCAGGACGACCTCGCCCTCGATCAGCACGACCGTCTCGTTGCCTAACGCTGCGGCCCGGGCGACGACGTCGGCCGGTGCTCGTGCCGGATCGAAAGACACCTGGACGATCCCCTCACGGTCGCGCAGGTCGATGAAGACGAGACCGCCGAGGTTTCGGGCGCGGTGCACCCAGCCGCCGAGGCGAACCGGCGAACCGGCGTGCGTGGCGCGGAGCTCTCCGCACAGGTTGGTGCGGAGGGATGTCGCGAGTGGTTCCGAGCGTGTCAACGGGATTTCACGGAAGAGTCCGAGCGGACGCGCCGTTCGGCGGAGAAAAAATCACGCCGGCGACCGCAATGGCTTCGGCCCGGACGATCGGTGCGATCCTGCGTCGAACGAGACCTCTCACCGGCAGGTCATGGGATGGCACCGAAGTGACTGAAGCGCATGGGATTCCAAAACTTAACGCCCGTCGCACCCGGTTGGAAGCACTGGAGGATCGCACGCTTGACCACCGTCCGGGCACGCGGTAAGGTCCACGCGATGCGGCACCCCCTCCTCCTCCTCGCGGCCCTGTTGCTTGGCCAGCCAGCCGCGGCGCAGCGCGTGCCCGGCCGGGATCTCCTCGACTACCCCCTCGGCGCCCTGGCCGAGGCACCGCTGCTCGCCCGCGCCGACGTCGTTCTCTGGAATCCCGCGGGAATCTTTCCGGCTGGCGGAAACCGCGGCCGCGTCGGCTTTGCGTCCGTGGAAACTCCCACCGACATCGGCGTGTCGCTGGTTGGCGTCTCCCTGGCGGCGACGTTTCTCGGAAACCTCGCCGCGGCCGTGTCCGCAGTGCGTGGGTCGGTGGCGGGGATCCCGCGCACCGTCGACGACCCGATGACTTCCCCCGGCGAGGTCCCCTACAACACGACGATGCTGTCGGCCGCGTTCGCGCGGCGAACCGGGAGCGGCACGGCAGGCGTCGCATTGCGCTATCGCGTCGGAACCGTCGATACCGAGCGCCGCGGCGCGGTCGGGGTCGACGGCGGCGTGCTGACAGACTCGCTCTTCGGGCTGCCGATCCGCGGTGCGGCGTCGACGTTCCTCTGGCGACCGGCGAACGGCGACGATGAGGAGACCGCCTACGCGGGGGCCCTCGATGGCCAGCTGTTTCGGGCGGACTCGACCCTCGCGGTCCGGGCGGGGTATTCGCTGGCGCTCGTGGAGCAGCGCACGGTCGACCACTACGTGTTCGCAGGAGCGATCGGACGCCGCTGGGAGGCGCGCGCGGGCGTCGCGCGGCATCAGTCCGCCGGCGAAGGCGAGTGGTCGCTGCGACTGGGAACCGGGTTACAATACGGGCGGTATCACATCGGTGTCGCCCGCGAGGGGGCCCGCGACGACCAGGGCGGCATCTACCAGTTCGCGCTCACAACGCTCATCCGCTGAATCGGTGACCAGTCCGCTCCGCGAACGCGAAAACCTGCTCGATCTCGCTCCGGCTGCTGCCGAAGCGCGGCTCGGCGCGTTCTTCGCGGCCCGCGGCGAGCCGCCGTACCGCGCACGCCAGGTTGCGCGCCGCTTGTGGGAGGCCCCGGTCGCGGACTTTGCGGCGGTCACGGAACTTCCTGTCGCCACGCGCGACGCGCTGGCCGCCGCGTTCGTGATTCCGCGGCTCGAACTCGCGGTCAGGCAGAAATCGGTCGACGGGACGGAGAAGTTTCTTTTTACGCTGGCGGACGGCCAGGGGATCGAGACGGTCGCCATTCCCGACGATGGCCGCATGACGCTCTGCATCTCGTCGCAGGCCGGCTGCGCGCTCGCTTGCGCCTTCTGCGCGACGGGTGCGATGGGGTTTCAGCGCAATCTGAAGGTTCACGAGATCGCCGGCCAGGTGCGCGAGATGCGACTGCTCGATCCCCCGATCGATGTCACCAACATCGTGTTCATGGGAATGGGCGAGCCGCTGATGAACTGGAAGCACGTCGACACGACGTTGACCGTGCTCAACTCGCCCGAGGGGCTCGGCATCGGCGCACGGCACATCACCGTCTCGACAGTCGGGATCCTGCCCGGAATCGTCGCGTTAGGCGAGCGCCGCGAGCAGTTCCGGCTGGCGCTGTCGATTCACGCACCGACGGATGACCTCCGGCAGACGCTGATGCCGGTCAACACGAAGTATCCCCTCGCGGAGGTCATCGAAGCCGCGAAGGCATTCGACCGCCGCGTCACCTTCGAGTACGTCATGCTCGGCGGAGTGAACGACCGGATCGAGGACGCGCTCAATCTCGGACGCCTCGCGCGGGATTGCCGGGCGTTCGTGAATCTCATCCCGCTCCACCCGGGTGGCGCGATGGGCTTCACGCCGACGCCGCGCGACGCGATCATCCGGTTCGCCCGCGAGCTCCGGCGTGGTGGCGTCGAGGTTGCCATCCGGAAGAGCCGAGGCAAGGACATCGCCGCGGCCTGCGGACAGTTACGGGTAGAACGGCTCGGCCGGCGGGCGCCACGAGCCGCCGAGCAGGACGGTCACGTCGAGGTAGCGTGACGTGTCGGGGCGCGACAGCACCTGAGTAGCGCCTAACGCGCGAGCGACGAGCCGCGCCCATTCGGGGTGGCCGGAACGGTCGAGCACCATCGTGCTGTCGTGCGCGGTCGGGTCGGTGCCCATCTCGACGACGTCGAAGCCGCGATCCCTCAGATGCATTGTCGCTCGCCGGGCGAGACCGCGAGTCCTGGTCGCATTCAGCACCTGCACCCGGATCCGAACGCCGCTCGGGGCGCGCGCCTCCCGCGCCCCGAGCGGCCCCCCCCGGGTTTGTCCCCACCCGGACACCCCCCACCCTGCCCCCGCGACGAAAGCCAGCGCGACGGCG
>JANMAM010000147.1:0-5353 GCA_031359795.1 Gemmatimonadaceae bacterium | reverse complement strand
GACGCTGCACGAAACGGCGAGAGGCGGGTTGGCGAAATCGATGCCGCACGAAGCAGCGAGAGGCGGGTTGGCGAAACAAAGCGATAGGCGATAATCGAAACTGACCTGCCACCGCGAGACTTCAACCGCGGGGATGCATGCCGCGTGGGAGGGCGGTTTCAAGCAGCGGAATTTTCGCCACGCCGCCTCTCGCTGCTTCGTGCAGCATCGATTTCGCCAACCCGCCTCTCGCTGTTTCGTGCAGCGTCGCCTGCGACGATTCTACCAACGCGACAACACCGTAGCCAGACCGACCGCGCGAAGACAGTTTGTGCACATCCCCCAACCCTCGCTCATTCGATGCGTACTTCCACGCACACCGCTGTCGCAGCCGCATTCCTGCTCGCGCACTCCGGTCTGCTCGCCGCGCAGAGCCCCACCGCAACAAGGGCAACCGCGCCACCCGACTTCGACGCCTACGTCGCCCGCGTGCTTCAGACCTTTCAGGTCCCCGGCGTCGCAGTCGCCATCGTCAAGGACGGCCGCGTCGTCCTCGCGCGTGGCTACGGCGTGAAGAGGCTTGGGCATCCGGCCCCCGTCACGGCACGCACGCGCTTCGGCATCGCCTCGAACACGAAGCTGTTCACCGCGACCGCGCTCGGTCTTCTCGTCGAGGAGGGCAGGATCGAATGGGACGCACCCGTCGTCCGCTATCTGCCGAGCTTTGCGATGTACGATCCGTGGGTCACTCGCGAGATCACGGTGCGCGATCTTCTCGTGCATCGCAGCGGACTTGGGTTGGGCGCAGGTGATCTGCTCTGGTGGCCGGCATCCACCTACGACCGGAAGGAGATCGTCTACCGGCTGCGTTTCATCAAGCCGGCAACGTCGTTTCGCTCGGCGTACGCGTACGACAACGTGCTCTACCAGGTCGCCGGTGAGCTCATCGAGGCGGTGAGCGGACAGTCGTGGGAGAAGTTCATGTCGGCGCGTGTGCTCTCGAAAGTCGGGATGACGCAGAGCAACGTCACCCACGCCGACATGTCCGGCCCGGATGTCGCCGCGACGCACGCCGAAGTGGAGGGCAAGGTCCGGGCGATCGCTCCCTTCCTCGGCGAGAGCACCAACCCCGCTGGCGGGATCAACTCCACGGCCGAGGACATGGCGAAATGGATGATCGTGCAGCTCGACTCGGGGCGGCTCGGGGGCGGGAGCAGGCTGTTCGCGCCGGCAACCGCGCGGCAGCTCTGGCGGATCGTCACACCGCTCAACGCCGGCACACCGCCCGCCGAGCTCGCGTGGACAGGGGCAAACTTCCGCGGCTACGCGTTAGGCGTGAACGTCACCGAGTACCAGGGGCGAAAGGTGCTGACGCACACCGGGGGATTGCCTGGCTACGTCTCGCAGGTGACGATGATCCCCGAGCTTCGGCTCGGCGTCGCGGTGCTCACCAACCAGGAGTCGGGCAGTGCGTTCCAGTCGATCACCTGGCGCGCGCTCGACAGCTACGTCGGGGTCGCCGCCCACGACTATCCGGCGATCTATGCGCGGATGGATCAGGCCGAGCTCGCGCGTGCGCGGGCGACGGAGGCGTCAGCCGCGGCGAAACGTGATTCGGCGTCAGGCCCCTCGCTGCCACTCGCGGCGTACGCGGCGACCTACAACGACCCGTGGTACGGCGATGTGGCGGTCGTGCGGGAGAACGGCACGCTCGTGATGCGCTTCTCCCACACGCCGGGTCTCGTTGGCGATCTTGTGCACTGGCAGCATGACACCTTCGTCGCCCGGTGGCGCGACCGCGAGATGCGCGCCGATGCGTACGTCACCTTCGCGCTCAATCCTGATGGCACCGTCGAGCGCGTGAAGATGGAGGCGGTCTCGCCGCTCACCGACTTCAGCTTCGATTTCCAGGACCTGCTGCTGACGCCGAAGCCCGCGCGTTGACCAGCGAAGCGAGCCGCGACTGGACGTATGCAGCCGCCCCGACGAGCGCCCCGGCAAGGTGCGCGAGCGGAACCGGCACGAGCGTGCCGTCCGACTCGCTGACGAAGAGCAGCGCACCACTCTGGAGGTCCCAGGTCAGCTTGGCGACTGTCAGCAGGAGTACGCCGATCGCAACCGCGCGCGTCAGGCCTGACGCGTGGAGCTGCTCGAGCGCGCAGAGCACGACGACCGTGTAGGCGATGCCGGACAGCCCGCCGTAGCGCTGCAGCTCCGGCGCGAACAGCAGCACCGCGGCTCCGACGGCGATCGCCGCCGCGGCAATGACCGGGAAGACTCGCTGCCCGCTTCGCTCGAGCATCGCCGCCGCGGCGGCGACCGTGATCAGGTCGAACAGGAGATGCGACGTCGAGAAGTGCACCAGACTTCCCGTCGCGATTCGCCAGAGCTGACCGGCCGCGACGAGCTCGCGGTCGAACACGAGCAGCCGCTGAAGCCCGGGGACCAACGCGACGAGCATCACCACGGCGCTGAGCGCCAACGTCGCCACCGGCAAGCGGCTCACGCCCGCCGGCGATGCCGCGAGAGCGCGCCAGCGCCAACGAGCATCAGCACGCCAACCGCGGACCAGCCGTCCACGCTGCCCGTGCCCTTGCCACCGCCGGAGCCGTCACCGCCGCCTGGCCTGACGACGCGATACTCCTCCGGCGAATCCTTGACCTTCCCGCGGAACGCGACCAGCTGCTCATCGAGGTTGCCGATCAGGTCGGCCGACGCGTCGCGGAAGCCGCGCTCACTGTCGCGGCGAAGCTCCTCGGTGAGATTCACCGGCGTCGACGACCCCGTAATGTTGCTCACGCCGGGCGCGCGGAACAGCAGCCGTCGAGTGGGGATGTCGTAGACCACGGCGTCCATCAGCGTCCGGGTGTCGTTCTTCTCGCCCTCCACGAGGTACGCGCCGATGAGTGTCCAGTACGTGAGCGAGCTGCGCCCCTGATCGGTGAACTGGATCTGGTCGTACGAGATTAGCGCAATGACGTCCACGCCGAACATGCTGCGCAGCTGATCGAGGTTGGCGAAGCTTCCCTTCGGCGAGAGGTACGCCGACGGAATGATCTCGACCGTCTTGATCATCGATGGATCGTGAAAATGCGCCGCGACCTTCTTCATCAGCTCCATGCGCTCAGTCTCGCTCAACGCATGTGTCTCGCATGCGCGACAGTCGTTCATCTCTTCCGGGACGAACGCGACGCCGACACGGAGCGGAAGCGACAGGGTCGGAATGGCGACTGTTTCGACGCGGTCGGTTCGCTCAGGGTACAGATAGCTGACGACGCTGGTTGCGTGATGCGCCGTTCCGGTGGCACAGGCGTTGAGTGTGATCAAGGCAGCGCTATACAGCGTCAATCCCGAAACTCTGCAGGGGAAGCGCATTGTTCCCTCCATGGTGGGTGTGAGTAGCGGTGCTGCTTCCTGACGCTACCCTCCCCGTGAGGCCGCGCACATACGTCAACTGACTTAGGCACCCGGCTCCGTCATGAGCCGCAGGCACGAAACGCGTCGCTGCAGGGTTGAGGGGATGAACGCACGTCCGCCACGGTCGGCGTAGATTGAACACATGAACACTCCGTCGCCGATGCGGCTCCTTTACTCGTATCTCCGCAACTACTGGAAGCTGGTCATCCTCGCGCTCTTTCTCGCGGCGGTCAACCAGATCTTCTCGCTGCTCGATCCACTGATCTTCCGCCACGTCATCGACCAGTACGCGACGCAGCGGGACAAATACACCGTCGGACAGTTCCTCCATGGCGTGAGCTTCCTGCTCGGCGCCGCCGTCGGCGTTGCGTTCGTCTCGCGCGTCGCGAAGAACTTCCAGGACTACGTCGTCAACCTGATCATCCAGCAGCTCGGCGCCCGCCTCTACTCCGACGGGATCCGCCATTCGCTGTCGCTCCCCTACTCCGCGTTCGAGGACCAGCGCAGCGGCGAAACGTTAGGCAAGCTCCAGAAGGTCCGCTCCGATGTCGAGCGATTCATCGGCGCGGCGGTGAACATGGTGTTCACGACGCTCGTCGGCGTGATCTTCGTGATGGTCTACGCGTTCACCGTGCACTGGGTCATCGCGCCGGCGTTCATGCTGACGGTGCCATTGCTCGGCATCCTCAGCTCGGTGCTCAGCCGGAAGATCAAGACGATCCAGAAGGTGATCGTCGCCGAGACGACAGCGCTCGCCGGAGCGACGACCGAGTCGCTGCGCAACATCGAGCTGGTGAAGAGCCTCGGGCTCGCCGATCAGGAAGTCGCGCGCCTCAACGGCACGACGCAGAAGATCCTCAAGCTCGAGCTGAAGAAGGTGCGCTACCTGCGGAGCCTGAGCTTCATCCAGGGGACCGCGGTGAACGCGCTCCGCACGTCGATCCTCTTCCTGATGCTCTACCTGATCTTCATCGGGCAGATCACCGTCGGGCAGTTCTTCTCGCTGCTCATCTATTCCTTCTTCATCTTCGGACCGCTTCAGGAGCTCGGTAACGTCATCAACATCTACCGGGAGACTGAAGCCTCGCTCGCGAACTTCGAGGCAATCCTCGCCATCCCGCCCGATCCGAAGCCGGTCAACCCGGTTCCGATCGCGAATCTGACACAGCTCGAGTTCGACGACGTCGCCTTTCGCCACCAGAGCGCAAGCGCCCCGGCGCTGCAGGGCGTCTCGTTCAAGGTCGCGCGCGGACAGACGATCGCGTTCGTCGGACCGTCAGGCGCCGGGAAGACGACGCTCGTCAAGCTGCTGGTGGGCCTCTACCAACCGCAGTCGGGGCGCGTGCTCTACGACGGGCACTCGAGCGAGACGGTCGACCTCGACCGCCTCCGCGAGCGGGTCGGCCTCGTCTCGCAGGACTCGCAACTCTTCTCCGGCACCATTCGCGAGAACCTGCTCTTCGTCAGCCCGAACGCGACCGACGAGGAGTGTCTCGCGGTGTTGCATCAGGCGGCGATGGACACGCTGCTCGCGCGCGCCGACAAGGGGCTGGACACGGTGATCGGCGAGGGCGGCGTGAAGGTGTCCGGCGGCGAGAAGCAACGTCTCTCGATCGCGCGCGCCCTGCTCCGCCGCCCCCATCTCCTCGTCTTCGACGAAGCAACCTCGTCGCTCGACTCGATCACCGAAGAGTCGGTGACCGCCACCATTCGCGACGTCGCCACCGGCCGCGACTCGATCACCATCCTCATCGCCCACCGCCTGTCGACGGTGATGCACGCCGACCGGATCTTCGTCCTCGAGCGCGGCCGCATCTCCGAAGCCGGCCGCCACGACGAGCTCCTCGAGCGAAAGGGCCTCTACTACGCGATGTGGCGCCAGCAGATCGGCGAACGGCGGATCGACGCGCCACCGCCTAACGCTGTGGCAGGCAATGGGCTGCCGGCGGGGAAAGTC
>JANMAM010000140.1:0-2443 GCA_031359795.1 Gemmatimonadaceae bacterium | reverse complement strand
TCTCAACGGATTGCTCGCGGGCGCGCGGGCTGCGCCGCCAACAGTGATCGTGGGGAGGATGAAGATGGAAGGGATGATGATGATGATGAAGTAGGGCGGGATTGAAGCGCCCGCGACCTGGGCTTCGGGGTCGCGGGCGGGACGGTCGCGTGGCGCGCGCTGCTGACGCTCGTGTCCGCGTTGCTTTCACATGCCATCGTCCCCCAATGCGGGAGCGGACAGCGAGTGGCGCAAAACCGACATGGCGAGTCCGTTTTACGGACATCGGGTGTCCGCATTGCGGAGCGACAAGTTCAGAGTCGCTGTTTCAGACCCGGCGGTGCGATGAACACGAACGCTCGGCCGCGTTTACGTCGCCCGAGAAGTTTGCGCTTCGCCATCGCGTACAGATCTGCGCGCGCGGTTCAGTAGGCGACCTCGTGCGCGCGACGGTGCGAGTCGATCGTGTATTCGGCGAGGGGGTTCTTCAGTGCATGGGTAAGCAATGCCAGCTGTCGGGCGTTGAGCTCCGCCCGTAGCGCTCGCGAGTGCCGTACAAGGTCGTCTACCTCGCGAAGCTCGCTCGCCTTCGCCTTCAGATAGCTGTGCAGATCGACGACGGCGCGATTGAGAACGTCGAGCTGGTGGAGGATGAAATAGGTTGCGTCGTTGTCGTCGGTCTCGGTATAGAGATAGGATCTGGTGTATCGCGCGCGCGCCTTCCTGAGGATTCGCGAGATCGAGAGGTACTCGCACAACCAGTAGCCCTCGCGGGCCATCACCCAGTAGAACAGCGCCCGCGCGGTCCGGCCGTTGCCGTCCACGAATGGGTGGTCGTAGCCAATGCCGAAGTGCACCAGTATCGCGCGCACGAGTGGGTGCATGAACTCCTTCGTGCCGCCACCGTTCGCGAATTCGCAGAGCCGGTCGAGCCGAGCGCTGAGTTCCCGCGCCGCCGGCGGATCGTGAAGTAGCGTCCCCGTCTCGTCCTCAATGACGATGTGCTCATCCGCCCGACGGAAACGGCCAGCGCCATCGGATTCGTCGAGAGTTCCGTCCGTCAGGATCTTCTGGAGCTCAACGACTCGGCTCGCCGTAATCGGGTCGCTCTTATTGTCGCGCACATACTGGAGCGCGCGGTAATTGTTCGCGATCATGCGCTCGCTGCGATCCTGCGGCTCGCGGCCCGAGAGCAACATGTCGCGTGCGACGCGGCGAGTAGTGACTGCGCCCTCGAGCTGGCTGGATTTTATCGCTTCCTCGACGACCGACTTGAGGAGGTAGGTCGCCTGGGTGTGGGGATCGGTGACCGCTCAGGTCCGCCGATCACGCCGCTGGCGTCGCGATCGACCCGATGGAGCAGGTCGATGGCGATCGGCGGAATATCAACGAACTATCAATATGTCACAAATTGATAGTTAATTGAACGTGCACGCCGCGCTAACTGGGACAAGTCCAGGGTATTGGACGCATGTCTATGAAAATGGACGGCGCGCGGGCGCCAGCCCGCGAAGGATGCATCCGGGTTCAGGTTCGATTCAGTTCGCGGGCACCTGGTGCGGCCTGCTTGGCTGGCAGCCGGGGAGTACCTGAATGGTGCCGGTGGGACGGCGCCGTTGCTGAGGGACATAGGCAGTCCTGGCGGTTGCGCACAACAGCCATTACTCTCGCCCCTCCCGCACCCCCGAGCGAATGACGGAGCAAAAGGCGCGCGTTGGCTGGCAGTCCGACTTTCCCGATTTCCGCTCCGCAGATCCATCGGTCATTCGCGAGCGACTGGCCGCGTTCGTCACCGACGCGTCGCCTGAACAGATGCGCGCCTGGAAGGATGCGATCAAGCCGCTTCAGGACGAGGTAAGCGAGGTTCTCGTCCGCGACCGGCTCGCGTCATCGTACTCTGCGATCCTCGAGTATGAGCTGCCGCTTGATGCGCGTCGGCCTGACGTGATCCTGCTCGTTGGGGCCGGAGTGATGGTAGTGGAGCTGAAAGGGAAGATCGCGCCCTCTCAAGCCGACATCGACCAGGCATCCGCATACGCGCGTTGACCTTCGCTGTTATCACCGCGATTGCGACGGGCGCGAGGTGTTGGCAGTGCTCGTCCCGACTCGCGCTCGGGGCTACCTGGGAGAAGACGCAGGAGTCCACATCAGTGGGCCCGATGCGCTGGACGGATTGGTCAGCGAGTTGGCCAAGCGCAATCCACACCCACAACTCGATCGCGCGGCCTTTCTGGAGGAGAGCGCGTACCGACCACTGCCGACGCTCGTCAAGGCGGCGCGCGAGCTATTCCAGACTGGCAACCTGCGCCCGATTCATCGCGCCCGCGCTGCAACGGATCCTGCGGTCGAGGAGATCTCCCGAATCATTCACCAGGCCGCGCTCACTCACTCGCGCCACCTCATCCTCGTGTCGGGAGTTCCCGGCGCTGGCAAGACACTCGTCGGACTGCGGACGGTTCACGCG
>JANMAM010000138.1:0-9698 GCA_031359795.1 Gemmatimonadaceae bacterium | reverse complement strand
TGATGAAAGGCTCCGGCTACGGGATCCTCATGGATCTCCTGCTCGGCCTCGTCGGTGGAGTGATCGGTGGATTCGTGTTTCGCGCGCTCGGCATCGGTGCGTCGGGCGGCCTGCTCTGGTCGATTCTCGTCGCCACGATCGGGGCGGTGATTCTCGTCTGGCTGGTTCGCCTTTTCTGGGGGGGCCGCGCCCGGGTCGGACCCGACGCGCCGCTGGTAACGTCGACGGCCCGCTCGCAAACATCGCGTGGGGGCCTTCGACTTTCCTTACTCGACCGCGGCGCCCTCAGCGGCTCCGCTGCGGGCGGAGATAGTGAAGCAGCTCGGCGGCAATCGCGACCGCGAGCACGCCGGCCATCAGCGCGAGCGGTGTCTTTCCGGTCATCCGGTACGCGCCGGAGGTGACGAGCAGGGCAGTCGCGGCCGCGGGAGGATGGTAGGAGCGAAGTTGCGGCTGCACGACCACGAGCATCGCGAGAGCGCCCGCACTCGCCCAGACTCGTGGCAGCGACATCGTCGCGGCCGCAAGGAGCGACGGTGCGCCGGTCGCGTTGAGAAGCAGCAACGCGAGGTAGGCACAGCCGATAGCGGCGAGGTGGCCGACCGCGATCGAGCGGAACCGGCTCGTTTCATGGCCGGGGTTGCTGGCGATCAGGAGGATGCTCGGTCCCAGGCCGGCAAACAGCCAGGGCTGGTGCATCCAGAAGCCGAGCGCGCCGACGATGATGACCAGTGCGGCGCAGACGCCGGGCGCCCAGGCAGCATCGATCGCCTTGGCCGCTGAGCGGCCGCTCAGCAGATCCGTCAGCTTTGCCAGTTTGAAGGTTGCGCCGGGGGTGGTCCGAACGGCGGCTGGAGTCGGATAGTTGGACATGGCATCCGGGGTGGCGGGGAAGGGCGGCCACGACGCTGAGTACGAGCCCATGGCCCCCATATGCCGACTGGCGCGTCGTGCGCGCGTCACGCCGGAAACCGTGCGCCGTTGTGCGCTGCATCACAGCATTCGTAGCCGATCGGCCCTTGGCGCGATCGCCCGGCTGGCGGGCAACTGCCGTTAGGCGACACTCGTGGCATAGCGAGGCCATCGGCACGGCATCTGCCTTTCGAATGCTTCGCGGCTGGACGATCAGTCCGGCGGCAACTGACCATAATCGCGGAGAAAAATATGAGGAAAGAGCTATCAACTTCCATCGTCTGCGGCATCGCTGCCGTGTTGACTCTCGGATTGGCCGATAGGGTGGATGCGCAGTCGACTGATTCGACGACCCGGACCACCCGCACCAAGGTGACCTCGTCGCAGCGCATTCCCGTTCGGAAGGATGCCGGCACGACGACGACGACCGAATCGAGCGGAGCGATTGCCGCGACGCCGAACGCGGATTCGCTGGCGCGTGCTGACAGCATGGCCCAGGCTGACGCGATGATGCGCGCCCGGCAGGACTCGATTGCGGCCGCCGAGCGGATGCGTCAGGACTCCATCGCGGCATTCGAACGCGCGCGCCAGGACTCGATCATGCTGGCCGAGCGTACGCGTGCCGATTCGATCGCTCGCGCCGACTCGCTGATGCGCTGGAACGCAAACCGTGCCAAGCTCGCGAACGCAGGCCTGTACTTTCAGGTCGCTGCCGGCCCGACCATTCCGCGCGGGAACTTCAACCAATTCTTCCGGCGTGGCTATGACGTTACGGGCTCGATCGGATATCACCCCATGGTGTCGCCGATCGGTTTTCGTTTCGACGTTGCGTATGACCGCTTCAATGCCCGCAGCGGCGTGACCGGCAGCACACAGGATCCGACCATCTGGTCCGGGCTCGGCGAGATCACCGTCAGGATTCCGAAGACGTGGTTCGCATCGCCCTACATCATTGGCGGCGGCGGCGTGTCGCGTTTCTCGAACTACAACGGCACAGCGGGCTTCCTGAACTCGATCGCCGGCTCGGCGGGGTCCAACAACAACGACACGATGACCAAGGGCCAGTGGAACGTCGGCGGTGGAATCGGGTTCGGTGTTGGCAACCTGCGGTTGTTCGCCGAATCGCGCTACATGCACATCGCGACGCCTGGTGAGGCGACGTCGTTCGTCCCGATCATCTTCGGAATTTCGCTCTGATGCACCGCGTGGGGCGAGTTGCCTTCGCTGCGCTGGTCGTGATCGCCGGTTCGCCGGCGATCACGTTGGCGCAGCGGCACGCAACCCGCGCCCCGCGTCCCGAGCGTGCGCGTCCGGCCCGCCTGGACGTCGCGCGTGATTCACTCGGCGTCGACACCCTGCCGACATTTCGCGTCCGCACCGACAGCCTGACGTCGGTGCGGACGTGGCAGGCGTCGCTACGCGACCGAACGCTGCGCGTGGTCGTTTCCATCGCCGACCGGAAGCTCTCGGTCGTCGAAGGGAACGATACCCTGCACTCGGCACCGGTCGCTGTGGGTATGGGGCGGCTGCTCGAATACGGCGGCCGCCGCTGGACTTTCGCGACCCCGCGGGGAGTGCGTACGGTCATCGCCAAGTCGGAGGCACCAAAGTGGCGGCCGCCGGATTGGGCGTATGCCGAAGTCGCCCGGCAATACCGCCTGCGACTTGGCCACATGCCGGCACGAGGCGCGGTCACGCTTCGCGACGGGCGCAAGCTCGTCGTCCGTGACAGTCTCGTCGGCCTGATGCTGGCCGATGGGTTCGCGGCGCTGCCGGTGGACGAGCATATCGTGTTCGACTCGACTCTCTACGTGCCGCCGTTAGGCACGGCCAACCGGCGAATCGACGGCGAGCTCGGGAACTACCGGCTCGACATGGGAGGTGGCTACCTCCTCCACGGCACGCCAACCGGGGAGACGCCGCGCTCGGCGACCACGCATGGTTGCGTGCGACTGGGCGACGACGACCTCCAGTGGTTGTACGATTTCGTCCCGGTCGGGACAAAGGTCTACATCTACTGAGCGCTGCCTAACGTTGTGGCGCCCGGGGCTCGGCCGGGCTGGCCGGGGGTGCGAGCAGCCGATCGATCGAGAGGTCGAGGCCGCGGAGAAAGGTCTCAACGCCGGCCGTATACTCAGGATCGGCACCGAGGAGTGCGTC
The DNA here is from genome assembly GCA_031359795.1 of Gemmatimonadaceae bacterium. Taxonomy (GTDB): domain Bacteria; phylum Gemmatimonadota; class Gemmatimonadetes; order Gemmatimonadales; family Gemmatimonadaceae; genus JABFXC01. Next base: position 6,626 of record JANMAM010000138.1, on the reverse strand, counting down.
AGCCTCGGCATGCGACAGGTCCTCGCGAAGCACCGATGCACGAGTACCGAGCGACGCGGCCTTCGCGGCGAAGCGATCCGCCTGCCGGCAGCTCGCCGAGCGACGGGTCGAACAGATGAGGAGTGCCGGCGCGGCTGCCTGCGTGAGCGCGTGGATCGGCGAGGCCGTGCGCCAGTAGGCGGTGTCCCGTCCGAACGCCCGATCGAAAAGCCGAGCGTGGCGCGCGCGCATGATCTCGACGACATCGAGGGCGCCACTCTCGATCGAGACGACGCCAAGCCACGGCGCGAGCGGCAGATCACCCGCCAGTGACGGCGAGGTGGCGAGCAGCGAGACGAGGTGCGCGCCTGCTGAATGTCCCATCAGCACGAACTTCGTGCGGTCAGCGCCCCAGGAGGAGGCGCGCTGCTGCGCGACCGCGACGGCGCGCGCGATGTCGCGCGCCTGCTCGACCGGATCCGCCTTCGGAATCATCCGGTAGTTCGCCGAGATGACGACGAATCCGCGCGGGACCCAGCGCGCCACCTTGTTGTCGACGACCCCGTGCGCCGACTTGTCGCCGTACGCCCAGCCACCCCCGTGCACCATGAAAATGACCGGGGCGTCGCGCGCTCCGGCAGGCGCGTAGACATCGAAGCGCTGCCGAACGTCGCTACCGTAACGAACGTTCCGCGTGACGCGCAGCTCGGCGGGCACGGGCGCCTGCGCGCTCGTTCGCGGCGCCGCATCGAGCGGCACCGCGAACGATGTCCTGCACACCAGCATCACGACCGCGGCGATCGCGATGTAGTGCAGCGCCTGTCTCGCCCGCGTCGATGTCGTCTGCACCAGCGAAAGCTACCAGCGCGTCGTACGCCGCACACTCCAGGGTGAGACGCGCTGGAGGGGAATTTCTCTCGTTGCGGCCGCGGCCGTGCTCGCGACGTTAGTCAGCTGGATGACGTACGACCCGGTCTGCGTCTCCTGACTCGCCGCCGCGATCGCGATGTAGCGCCCCGCGGGGAGGGTGGCGCTGGCGATGCCGGGCGCGCTCGGATCCGCGACGTCAACGGCATAGATCTCGTCCAGCTCGTCGCCGATCCCCACGAAGGCAATGCCACCGCTCGAGGTCAGCCGGACGGTGACAGGGCCGGCAGCGGCGAGCGTAAAGAGGTAGTAGTCGGCCGGCGCATATCCGTCGGGATCGGCGCAGTCGGTCGCGGCGAACGTCCCGCCCAACGCCGAGCCCATGGCAATGCTGCCGATCGTTCCGCACCCGAAGGCTGGCGGCAGGCTCGCGCTCGAGGTCAGCGTGTAGTTCGAGGTCTGGTTGTCTTCGGAGGCCGCGACCACGATCACATACGTTCCTGCGGGGAAGTTGCCACCGACGACAGTGGAACCGGACAAGCCGGTGAAGCGGAAGTGCGTCGTCGTTCCATCGGGGGTGAGGATCGCGTTGATGATGCGGGGATTCACGCCAGAGGTCGACGACACGGTGATCGCGACGGGCCCCGCGCTCGGCAGGGTGAATTGGTAATAGTCCGCACGCCCCGACGCGCCTGGATCGGCGCAGTCGCTACTCGATAGTGATCCGTTGACAGTCGCACCAATCGTGTAGCGCGATCCGTTCGCGCAATTGAGGACCCGGAAGCCCTTCGGGTTGGTCGCGGAGTCCTTGCCGCATCCCGGCAGCGAGACGACCAGCGCAGCGAGTATTGACCACTGAGAGCGACGCATCACGAACCTCGAGGAAGACTGGTGCAGACTGGTTGGCGCAGGAGATCACACTGCATCATGCACGCGCTGGCCGAATACAACCATACGTCAGGTGACGTAGCCTTCGTAAGCAGGATCGCCGTATCGTCGGGATGAGTCGCTGCGGGCGAGCGCCGGGTCATCCCACCGGAACAACCGCGGATCACTGGAACCGGCCGACGCTAACGGCCCTCATCAGCGGTCGGCCCGTACATGGGCGGCACCTTGAGGTCGAGCAGGCGCAGGTAGAGACCGAGCTGTGCCCGATGATGCACGATGTGATTCAGGACCATGTAGCGAAGCATCTGGTAGCGGGGCATCGTCATGACCGTCACGCCGGTCTTCTTGAGCGTCCACGGGACGCTGAAGTCCGCGTCACTCGCGACCGCGAGCGCCTCGCGGGCAGCGGCAGCATTCTTCTCGAACTCGGCGAGCAGCGTCGCCGTCGTCTCGATCGAATACCCGGGAAACTGAGGACCACTCGCTGGCGCGATATCGAGCTCGGTGCGAGCCATCATCAGTCCGGTCCAACCCGGGATGCGCGCGACCAACTGCGCGAGATGGCCCAGTGGAAACGATTTCTCGTGCGGCTTCCAGTCGCCGCGACCGTCAGGCACGCGCTCCATCACGGTGCGAGTGATCCTGATCTCGTTGTCGTATTCGGGGAGCAGGAGGTCGGTGATCGACATGAGTGGGCCGTTGCGCGAGTTCGTCGGAGGAAGGGTTCGACCCGCCGAAGCTACGCCGTCTGCGGCACGGTGGAAAGCCGCAGGCGATCCGCAACGACGTGCGCCGGGGCCGGGCGTCGTTCCCTGCACTGGCACCGCACGCGAACTCGCGGTAAGCTCGCGACATGGTTCGTCCGTTGCATTTGCTGCTCATTGCGCTGCTCATGGCGCTGCTCCTGCCTGCCTGCGCCCAGCGCGCGAAGCCCCTTCCCGGAGGCGATGCCGCGCGGGGCGAGCCGGTTCGCGTCGTCCCCCCAGCGTCGACGTTCTGCAATCCGCTCGACCTCGATTACAGGTTCGCGCTCGACACACCGAGCCGCCGCGATATCGCGGACCCGGTGATCGTGCGCTTCGAAAACGAGTACTACCTGTTCGCCGCGCGCAGCGGCGGCTACTGGCACTCGCCCGATCTCCGCGAATGGAAGCTCGTCGTTCCGACGGGATTGCCGATGGATGACAGCTCGCCGCGAGTGCTGCTTCTCGGGCAGATCTACTATTCGTCGCGCGACACGCCGGCGCTCTACACGAGTGATGACCCTGCCACCGGCGTCTGGCGCCGGGCCACTGACGCCGAAGCGAGCCGCGCCGCGCGCGCCAGCGAGCTCTGGGAACAGGCGCGCGCGACTCGTCACGACGGCGGCGGATTTGCTGGCCGGAGTGAAGCCGCATCGACGTTCGAGGACGCGAGCGAACAGCTCTGGCAGGTCGCGGCAATCGGTTCATCGGTGGCGGGCAGCGCCGAGCGACGGTTAGGCATCTTCCCGGTCACCCGCTTTGGCTGGGGAGGGGAACAAGTCGACTCGTATCTTGGCGACTATCCGCAGTTCGTCCCCGGCGCGTTAGGTTCCGGCCAGCAGGAATCGCCGGGGTGGATGCTGCTGTCGAGCGGGAAAACAGCGGCCGCGTCGTCCAGCCTCGCCGATCATTCACCCGATCTGGGCTTCGACGAAAACGCCCGCACATGGTGGAGCGCGGCGAGCGGTGGAGTCGGTGAATGGCTCAGCGTCGATCTCGGCGTCATCGCGCGAGTCGCGGCGCTGCAGATCAACTTCGCCGAGCAGGGCACGCAAGCGCTCGGCCGGACTGAGGACAACTATCACCAGTACATCGTCGAGTCGTCGATCGATGGCGTGCATTGGACGACACGGCTGGACGAGAGCAGCACGACGCGCGACACGCCGCACCGCTACGTGCAGCTCGACACGGCGCGCAATGCGAGGTTCGTCCGAATCACCAACGTTCACGCCGCGGGCGGCGGCTACTTCGCGATTCGCGACCTGCGAATCTTCGGATGGAGTCCGGTCGCGGCTCCAGCGGCGGTGGTCGACCTGAGCGCGAAGCGCTCGGCCGACGAGGCGCGCGCGACCATCACCTGGCGGCGCACCGCCAGGGCGACGGCGTACATCGTCCGGTTCGGCACGGCCGGCGACAAGTTGTACGCGAGCCATCGAGTCGGTGACATTGCCGGCGTTACGCTCGACGGTCTCAATCCTGCCGCCCCCTACTGGTTCGTGGTCGACGCGATCGGGGAGGGCGGGATCGCGCGTGGCAGAACCCCGGTCGTCGCGAGGCCCGACACGTGACTTCCCTGTGGGGCTCGGACTCACTCGATGACTGGCGCGCGGCGCTGGACCGATACGCCGCGGTCGTCGAAGCGCAGGGCGTCGCGTCACTTGCCGGCCACGACACGTGGTACCGCGAGGAGCTGCCGGCGGCGATCGCCGCGCGGCGGCGCCCGCACGTGACGCACGCGGAGCTGGTGCGGGTAACCGAGTGGAAGATGGCGCGCGGAGTCTGGAGGGCCCGGAACCTGGCACTGGTGCGGGGGAACGACCCGGCGCTCGTCGTCGCGACCAGCACGGAAGCGTTAGGCGCGGTCCCGGATCCGGCCGTGCCGATCGCCACCCTGGCCGAGCTTGCCGGAGTCGGACCGGCGACGGCGTCGGGGGTGGCCGCCGCGGCGCACCCGGAGATCTACCCCTTCTTCGACGAGCTTGTCGGTGCGCAGGTGCCCGGTCTCGGCACGCTCGCGTTCACGCTCGCCTACTACAAGCGCTACGCGGCGGCGCTACGCGAGCGTGCCACGGAAATCGGGAAGCGCTGGACGCCGGTCATGGTCGAGCGCGCACTCTGGGCGCACGTCGGCGGGAAGGCAGGGGCGCGGAAGCGATCGTGACCCACGGACGGGGATCCTGGCAGGGCGTCCCTTCCCCTACCAGTCTGTCGGCTTGTAGTCCTTCAGAAAATGCCCCCAGACGTGCTGGCCCGTGTTGCAGCCGGCGATGATCGGGTCGACAATGCGGGCGGCGCCGTCGACGATGTCGAGCGGGGGATGAAAGCGGTGCTCGGCGATCTTGCGCGCCGCGATCTCGGCGGGATCCTCGTCGGTCACCCAGCCGGTATCGACGCTGTTCATGTGAATGCCGTCGGCGATGTAATCGGCGGCGGCGGTGCGGGTCATCATGTTCAGCGCCGCCTTCGCCATGTTCGTGTGCGGATGGCGGGTCGTCTTGAAGCTGCGATAGAATTGGCCTTCCACCGCCGAGACGTTGACGATGTGCTTGTCGCGCGCGGGCGTCCTCAGCATCAGCGGCTTGAGCCGCGCGTTGATGATGAAGGGCGCGATCGCGTTCACCAGCTGCACCTCGAGCAGCTCGACCGACGGCACCTCGGCCATCATCAGGCGCCACGAATTGCGCCCGCGCAGGTCGACCTGCTGCATGTCCTGGTCGAGCCGTCCCTCCGGGAAGAGGTCCTTCTGCGCGATGAGCTCCTCGGGGAGGAGTGCGATCTGCGAGAGCTGCGCCGGCTGGGTGAGTCCGGTCGCCTCGGAGATGCTGGCGTGCAGCACGGCCTTCGTCGCGTCGCCCTCGGGGAGCATCGAGTAGCCGCGGAGGCCTTCGTAGGCACCGACGAGCTTGCGGACGCTGGCCGGCATCTCGCTCAACGCCGCCGTCTCGCCAGCCATCATGTGCTGGTAGAAGTCGGGCGGGCGCCTAACGGTCTGGCAGGCGTTGTTGACGATGAAGTCGAGCCGGTCGTGCGATGACAGCAGCTGCCGGCAGAACGCTTCGACGCTCGGGGTGTGGCGGAGGTCGAGCCCGAAGATCTCGAGCCGGTCGCTCCACTCCGCGAAATCGGGCTCTTCGGCGTAGCGCGCGGCCGAGTCGCGGGGAAAGCGGGTGGTGACGATCAGGTGCGCACCAGCGCGAAGGAGCTTCAATCCCGCCTGGTAGCCGATCTTGACTCGGCCACCGGTGAGGAGGGCGACGCGTCCACGCAGGTCGGCCGATTCGGTGCGCTTCGCGAAATTGAGCGCCGCGCAGGACGGACAGAGCTGATCGTAGAAGTGGTGCAGCTCGGTGAAGTCCTGCTTGCAGATGTAGCAGTTCTGGGCGAGCGTGTGATCGACCGCGTCGCGCACGGCGGGGCTGTCGTGCTCCTCGAAGCCGGTCGGCGGAAAGACGTTAGGCGAGGTGAACACCGGCTGGCGGCGGAGCTTGCGGATCCCGGTCTCGGCGAGCACGCTCTCGGCCCGCTGGACCTTCGCGGCCTTGCGCGCGCGCTTCGTGAACTTGAGGAGCTGCCGTCGTTCGACGGCATCGGGTCGCGAGACGCGGCCCGCGGCCTGGAGGAGCCGGTTGCGCTCGTCCGACGGAACGTGGCCGAGCAGCGAGCGGTCAGCGCCGATCGACTCGAGGAGGTCCGCCGCGGCGCGGACGCGCTCGAGCAGCGTGACGCCCGGGATTTCCGGAGGCGCCGCGGCGCCGATGGGGCTGATGGACATCCATGAAACCTAACCCAACTGCGCCACGAGCAGCGTGTGCTGGCTCCCGGACGTGCCATGGGCGTGGACTTTCATCACTTCCACGGTGAGGCCCACACCGCGGAGGGCTCGCGCGAAGTTCGGATCGGCCTGTGCCGACCAGTACGCGACGCTGCCGCCGGGGCGCAGCGCAGCCGCGGTCAGCTGGATTCCCTCGCGCCCGTACAGCTGCGCATTGCCGGCGGTCGTCAGCGGGTCGGTGCCGTTGTCGACGTCGAGCATGATTGCGTCGAAGTCGCGGGGATTCGCGCGGATCACGTCGGCCACGTCGGCATGACGAAGGTCGACGCGGGGATCACTGAGCACGTCCGCGGAGATACCGTATTTGGGATTACGGT
>JANMAM010000121.1:0-3562 GCA_031359795.1 Gemmatimonadaceae bacterium | reverse complement strand
GAATCCTGCACCCCATGCCGCGCCCACACCCGCCGCGCGCCAGTCCGTTCGATAGTTGGGCCCACCGGTGCGGCGCGGGTCATTGAGCAGCGCCCATGAGATCGCGCCACCAGCGGCGGCGCCCACGGCGCGCTCGATTGCACTGCCCAGGCGCGAGGTTCCACGGCTCAGCTGGAGACGCCGTACGGTTGCGCGCGGGATCGCGACGGTGCCCACCGTCCCGGGGATCGACAGGCGAAGCGTGTCCGGCGTGACCGCTGCCACCGTGCCCCGGAGCAGCTGCCGCCGAGCGGGACCCGCGTCCTGCCGGTACGGCTCCGGAATCCAGACCCGCACCCGGGCGCCAACCCCGACTGCTGCGGGAAACTGGGCGTGCAGCGCACTCGGCCGCGCGCCAAGGGCAATGAGTGCGGCAATGCCAAGGAAAACGGAGCGACTGCGGCGCATGGATGTCGGAGGATGGAGATGATGACGTCGTCTGGCCTGCACCAACAGACTAGGTGCTGATCCGGGCAGGCGCCATGCGAGGACCGACAAGCGCGTGACGATACCCTGGCTACGCACCGAAACGTCAGGTCGCGCTGCCGCTGCCATGCACGAGAGCGGTCAACTGGTACACGACGCGCTCCTCGTCTTTCTCATCGCGGCGCGTCCCGGAGCGCACAGCACCAATCTTTTCGACCGCACGCTGCGACCGGTAGTTCCGAGCGCCAATGAGGAACACCACCCGATCGACGAAACGAAAGGCATGCCGCAGCATCAGCTCCTTCATCTCGCCGTTGTACTTGCCGCCCCAGTGTGATCGGACGAGAAACGTCCAGCCAATCTCGATCTCGCTCAGTTTCTCGTCGTAGCCGTGAAAGCGCGACGAGCCGATGATTCGCCCATCGCGCGCATCGAGTGCGATGAGTGCGCCGCCCGAGCGCAGGCCCTCTTCGAAGTAGCCGCGAAACACGGCCTCGGTGTATCGGTCGCTCGCGGGATGCTGCTCCCAGATCAGCGGGTCAGCGGCAGCCGCGAACAACGCGTCGAAGTCGTCAGCGTGGAGGGGGCGCAGCGTGACGAGCGCGCCACTCAGTGTCGGCTGAAGATCAAAGGGCACTGGGGTTCATTCCGTCGCAGGGCGTTCATTACGCTGTGGCGCCACGCCACAGTTCACTGACGTACGCTCGCCAACTTCAGCGTGCGTCAGGGTGCAGGTGGTCCATCGCCTCGCGCGGGGCTGGCTGTGGGAGCTCGTCCGAGGCCATCAGTGCCTCCTCGCACAGATAGTTGTTGCAGCCAAACGCCTTGAGCGAAGCTGCAAAGCACGCCTCATAATGGCGGAGCGCAGCGAGCTACAGAAACAGAGCTTTGTCAGCTTCAGCGATCGTTAGGCGACGACTCACGGTACTACGACGTCCAATACCAGTGTGTCCGCGACTTGGCGTTCGCTTCGGAGCGATGCACCGACCGCACCCGCGCGTGCCGTATCGGCGGGCGCATGCACGACCGTCACGCGCACTGCCGCGGGTGACGCGGGCGAGAATCGGGACAGTACACGCACGCGGTAATACCCTTGCGCATCGGTCGTGGCGACGCCGTCTCCGGCGCTGAGGACCGGATCGAGCGCCGGCGTTCCGGCCGGGGCTGCCACCACATAGACTTTCGCGCTCGGTATTGGAACCCCCGTTCCCGTACGCACCGTGCCACGCACGACGAGGTGCGTCCGCTGGGGCTCGCAGGCGCACGGAGACGTCGGCGTGCCGCACACCGCCGCCAGAGCCAAGCTCCCAACCAGAAATGAACGCTTTATCACACCCATGCCTCCGGGTTTGCCTAACGCCCCCGTCAAGCTGTGGGCGAATCATATAAATGCGAGCGCAGCGAGCACTCCGCTGATCGCCCGACTGCTTCAACGTTCGTTAGGCGGTGCGGAGCACCGATCTCACGGCTTCTTCGCCTTTTCTAACAGCAATAGTACCGCGTCACGTTTGCCCGCTTCGCGTATAAATCGCTTCATTTGTCCTGAACGCATCAAGTGGCTTACACGCGGCTGGGAAATGCCAAGCACTTTCCCGAGCCGCGATTGCCCCAGGGACTTAAGCTTTTTGAGCGTGATGTGTCTCGAGAGCGAGTCCGTCTTGTCCGGCCGCTCAGGGTAGATGGCCTGATTGATCTGAACGATCGCGTCCTGCTTCAGGTAGGCATTCAACTGCTTTCGAAGGTCCTGCCCGAGCCGAGGCTTCTGCTTGTTTCCAGGCGGACGCGCCGTTGCCACAACTAACGCTTCAAGCTCACCGACATTCGCCGAATTCGCCACATGGAACAGCGTCATTCGATCCCAACTGTCGCCGTGGCGGTCTTTCAGGTGTTGATTTAGTCGCCTCGCCAGGTCTGACGCCTTCCCTGCGTAATACAGGCGCCCCTTCTTGTCGTACAGCGCGTAGATGCCCTGCTTGGCCGGAAGGTTCTCGTTGAGGAACCCAAGGAACGCCGCCCGCTTTTCGCCTTCGAGAAGAGCCCGATTGATTCCGCTGAGGTGGCCGGCGATAAGGGCCGACGGCATTTTACGTGAGCGTTTTCTTCGAGGCATGGTAGCGAAGCGGGTGATCGGTCGAACTCACTGAGCCTAGGCATCCGCCTACCGCCTAGAGCTAAGCTGCAACGCACGCCTCATAATGCGAGCGCAGCGAGCAGTCCGTAAAGGTGCGTTGTCAGCTTCAGCGATCGTTAGGCGGTGCGGCGCGAGGATTTCCGCGCCGGGCGGCGCTTTCGCATGATGCCGGCCAACGCGCGAAGGGCCTCGTTGACCGCCGCCTCCGTCGGAAACACTGCCGCAACATCGGGATCCAGCACGACAATGTTCGAACCCTGGGCATAACGCGCGGCGTACGGATTCCGTCGGGCGTTGCTGAAATCGTACTCCGGAAGCATTTCGTCGGCCGCGACCGGCTTGCGACGGGCGCGCGCGACTTTAGCGCTGGCTTTCTTCATAGTCGGTCCGCTCGTGGGAGGTCGCCCGGCGGGCGCTGATGAGTCGAATGACTCCTGCCCGTTCAGTAAACATAACTGCCAATAGCCGGCCTCGGCGAGAGGTGCCCACCAGGACGAGCCGCTCCTCCCGCTCAGAATGGCGCGGATCTGCTTCCAAGCGGCCCATGGGGTCGCCGAAGACCGTACTCGCCTCCTTGAATGTGACGCCGTGCTTCCGCTGGTTGCGAGCGGCTTTCGCGGCATCCCATTCGAACTCAAGCGCCATCGCAGTCTCGTTGGGGCAGATACACTATGGCAACCGCCTAACGCCTAGAGCTAAGCTGCAAAGCACGCCTCATAAATGCGAGCGCAGCGAGCATCCGGGAAGGTGCTTTGTCAGCTTCAGCGATCGTTAGACCGCAGGTCGCGATCGCTGCGCCTAGAGATTCAATTGGGGATACCACACGCCGTGAATCACCGGCGGCCCAATATTCGGCAGAACGTGGTTCGCATCCAGCGTGGACACATCGATATCGACCACGACGGGACCGACCTCCCCCGAAAACGCGTACTGCGCCTTCGTCTCCTCGGCGAGGCTCCGCGCCTC
>JANMAM010000117.1:0-18099 GCA_031359795.1 Gemmatimonadaceae bacterium | reverse complement strand
TGGTTGCGGGCTGCGGAGTTCTGATTCACCTGGTCGTCACCAAGCAGTTATCCGCACCACGGCTTTCGTGGACGCGGCACTGGCTTATTGTCCGCTCGCTCGCGCGCGCAGGCGGTGCGTTCGTCGTCATGCAGGTCGTCGGGACGCTGCTTTTTGCGCTTCAGTTTCCCATCCTCGCCGCAAGCCATGGCGCCGCTGCAGTGGCGCCGTATGCGCTCCTCACCCAGGTGATGCTCGGACTTCAAACCCCGCTGACGGTCCTTCAGCAGCCCCTGTGGACTCGGTATGCTGCGCTCCGAGCGCGCGGTGACATGGAGGGGGTACGGTCCATCATCCGGCAGTACCTCGGCATCGCCGTCACATATTCGGCGATTGCAGCCGTCGTACTGCTCACGCTCGTCAACCCGATGCTCGCTGTTCTGGCAAAAGGTAGTGTTGTGACCTCGTTCGGGTTGCGAGCGGCCTTCGCGCTGCTCTGTGCGCTGGGGCTGATCGGTGGAGGCAATCTCGGCGCAGCGCTCCTGGCACTGGACCTGAGCCGATCGATGGCCACGATAAGCGTCGTGCAGCTGGCGGTTTTTCTGGCGGTCGCGAATGCGATCGTACCGCCGTTAGGCGCGCTTGGAATGGCATTGAGCGTCTGCGCGATCTACTTTATCGCGCTGCCGCCAACATTTATCGTGCTCAGACGGCGCCTGAGAGAGCTTTCGCGCGGCTATCCCGTTGCTGCCTCGGGCCTCGTCCAGGGATGACGCGCACGTCCGGATCTCGTCCGATCGAGCGGACGCCAGAGCGGATTCGCGGATTCGTCAAACAACGCGTTGTCCAACTGCGCGCAATCGTGCAACGGGTGCGGCAAAAGGTCGTCGGGCCGGTTCGCATCATGAACGCATCGCGCCAAGCGGATAAGCCCGGAGCGCTACTCAGCTATCTCGCGGCGCCGCTGCGGCACATCGCTAACGACCCACGGCTTGGCGGGCACACCAACGCGTGGGAGTCCGCGACTATTGGACGAAGCATCGAGAGTCGCGGCTACATGCTCGATGCGATTGACTGGTCGGATGACGCGTTCACCACATCGCGAGACTACACTTTGGTATTCGACATTCATCGGAATCTCGCTCGTGTTGCCGATCGGGCGGCGATTCGATGGATGCATCTCACCGGTGCACATCCACGCTTCGCCCGCCTCGCGGAAGGCGCGAGGCTCGCGGCGTTGTCAGATAGACGCGGGGTGCGCCTTAGTGCGCGCCGGTCGTTCGATGACGCTGAAACAGAGAAGTTTGAGCGTTCGATGGCCGCGGCAAACGTTGTTACGATACTCGGCGATGCGGTCACTGCGTCGACGTTCAAAGGCAGTTGCCACGCTGAGCTGGAACGCGTGTTCGTTACCGCGTCAGCCCTGACCCCACGGGCGCGGAATGACGACTTCGACTCACGAACGTTCCTCTGGTTCGGCGGATCTGGCGCGGTTCACAAGGGGCTTGACCTCGTCCTGGAAACTTTCGCGCGGCAGCCGCACCTCAAACTCCATTGCGTAGGGCCTTACGAACGCGAGCGCGACTTCGTCGCCGCGTACGCTCGCGAACTGTACGCGACGCCAAACATCACCAGCCATGGATGGATGCTGCCATCCGATGGCGAATTCTCCAGACTTGCTTCAAAGGCGTTTGCATTTGTATTGCCATCATGTAGCGAGGGAATGTCGACCGCTGCCGCCACGTGCATGCGGTTTGGTTTGATACCGATCGTCACCCGACGATGTGGACTCGATCTACCCGGCGAGATAGGCCGACTGCTGACCGAGAGCGGGGACGATCTGGATCGGACGGTGAACGAGCTCGCCGAAGTGCCGCGAGCATCACTTGCAGGCGAGATCGAACGTACGAAAGCGTTGGCGGAGGCTCGCCACTCGCGGGAGGCATTCGGCGGCCGGATGCGCGACCTGCTGTCAAAGCACCTTGTGAAAGCCAGTGGATAGGCCAGCGCGCCGAGCATCTGGCGCCAGCCAGCAGATACGCGTGCTGTACGACTTCCTGATTTTCCGGATGGAGCGACGCGGGGGCATTTCGCGCTACATCACCGAGCTTGCGGGGCGGTTGGCAGCGACGGGACAGGCATGTCCAACCATTTTCGCCGGGCTTCACGACAATGCATTCATCCCCGGCCAAGCGTCAGCATCCGGGGTCGAGGTGGTCGGGAGTCGGACCACCGGTGGTGTCGCCGCGAGCACGTTAGGCGGCATTATCAATTACGCCGGATTTGAGGCTTTTCACCGGCTGGCGGGACGCTTTGACATATACCACCCCTCTTACTACCCACGTCGCCTTCAACGGCCTCGAAGGTCACGCCTGGTCGCAACCGTGTACGACATGATTCACGAGCGGTTGCCGGAGTTCCATCGAGGAGACCCGACCCCGCGGAGGAAGCGTGCCCTGGTCGATGCCGCGGACATAATCATCTGCATCTCCCGGACGACTGCAGACGACCTCACCGCGCTCTACGGGATTGATCCGCAAAGAATCCGCGTCATTTACCTCGGGGCGGGGGGTGGCCAGCCTGACAAGGTTTGTGCGAGACCGGGCACGGCTCCCGCCCCCGCGAGGCCATATTTTATTTACGTTGGACGACGAGCCGGCTACAAAAATTTTTCGACACTGCTTGAGGCGTTCATAGCGGATGAACAACTGCGCCGCGAAACGTCGCTGGTGGCGGTGGGGGGTGGCGCTTGGACTGACGCCGAGCAACGGGTTCTCATGAGGGCCGGACCTGACGCATCCATCCTGCGAATCGAGGCCGACGAAGGTGCGCTTCAGGGGCTGTATTCCCGCGCGATCGCCCTGGTGGTTCCATCGCTTTATGAAGGATTCGGGCTACCGGCCGTAGAGGCGATGCGCGCGGGATGCCCGGTGGTTGCGAACGCGACCGGATCGCTTCCGGAGATCGTCGGGGACGCTGGGATTGTGCGATCGCTTCGGGATCCCGGCGAGTTGATACTCACGCTGCGAGAAGTAGCTGAAAACTCGACTCTACGCTCAGAGTTGCGGGCTCGCGGCTTCGCCCGAGCTGCCGCATTCAATTGGGACACGACGGCCGCGGAGACTCTCGACGCGTACCGAACAGTCATGGGCGGCGTCTGACAAATGGCCATTTTGTACGCTGCAGTTTTCGTAGTTTCCCTCGCCTTCTCCGACCTCACAGTCGCGCGAGTTGCGGGCACTGCGGGTCAAGCTGTGTACGCGATCGATCTGATCAACTTGGCGGCCGTCGCTCTCACGGCATTGTACGTCCTGACGGGCGGGTTTCAGCGCCTAACGGGTGCTGGGCGGTGCTATGCGGTTTTTCTCGGCTGGTTGCTGATCGAGTTGCTGCTCGGTGTGGGACGGTACGGAGGCAGCGCGCTCGGGGAATTCCGGTACGTTCTCCCGTTGTTCTGGTTCTTCGTGCCGCTGGCGATCGAGCAATTGAGAGGAACAGCCAGCGTGGTCGAGTACGGAACGCTTTCGCTCAATCTCGTTGGGATCGCGGCCGCCGCGGGACTCGTCATGCTGGCTATTGAGATTGCGAGCGGCGGTCGTTACTACTTCTCGGCCGCAAACGACGTCCGCAGTGGCTTTACTGATTTCCGGGGCGAGAGATTTCTCGACAGCTATCAATCCTTCAACATTGCATTCGCCGGAGCGGTCGCGCTTCTCAGGACCCGGGCGACCCGATCGCCGCGCTTGATCCCCGTTGCGGTGGGCCTGTTTGGCGCCGCGGTTTGGACGCAGAATAGAGCAGCCCTCATCGTCGTTATTGGCGGGCTGTTCTTGTTTGCTCTAGCGGAGCGACGGTTCGCGCTGCTCGCGGCCATAGCTGCGGCCACCGTGGCCGCCTTCGTGCTTGCCGCGATCATCGCGCCCGACTTGTTCGCCCGGATCGCGGGATCGTACGGCTCCGCTCTCCGTCCGACGATCGACGACAGCGGCAGCTGGCGCCTTTTGATTCAGCTCAGCGCATTCGAGCAGGCGATGCAGACTCCGTTGTTCGGCCAAGGCTATGGCGGATACTTTCGCTTCGCATTCCCAGGCGCGGACGATGTACTCGCCCCCCCCCATAATCAGTTCCTTGTGCTGTTTCTCAAAGGTGGCGCAATTGCAGTAGCGCTTGTCGTATTGGCGCTGACGGCGTACTCGCTCGTCTTATGGAGAAGAAGGCGCAGCGCGATATTCTCAGCGAAAGAGCGGCTGATGATCGAGGGCGTGCTGTTGCTCGTTATCACCCAGTGGGCGTACGGCTTCGCCTATGATTTTGTCGTCACGCTCGGGTTGTTCCTCGGCTGCGGCGAGATGCTGCTGCAACGCGCCTCAAGTCGAGAGCTCTCCCATAGCGGCATAATGCCGAGCGTTCCCCAAGGCGGCAGGGAAGTTACTCAAGCGAGATACCCCCATCCCAGTGTCTGAATCCACTCGACTTCAACAGGGCATCGCCACCGAACCGCTCGTGCCGGATACCGGTGCAACGCTGCAACTCTCGACGCTCGGACTACTCGAAATTATCGCGCGACATTTTCGGACTCTGGTCGTCGTGCCACTCGGAGTCGCGGCAGTGGCCGTGTTGTACGTTGTGATCGCGGGACGGACCTATCGCGCCGATTCGTCATTCACTCCTGAGGCGTCCGGCGGGGCAATGCAGCGCGTCGCCGGGCTAGCCGCGCAGTTCGGCGTTTCGCTTGGCGGGAACAATCCTAGTGAATCGGTCGATTTTTACTCAGAGTTGATTCGGTCGCGGTCGATTCTGGAACAGGTGGCGAAACAACGATACGTCTATCGACCCGCCGGCTTGTTCGCTGGCCACGACAGCGTCGTTGGCACGCTTGTCGAGGTGTATCACAGCGGTGGTCGCAATGAGTTAGAGCGCCTGAATGGGGCGATCCATACCGTCAGCGCCAACCTCGCAGTCAAGCCTGCTCCCCGTTCGAACATCGTGCGGGTTTCTGTCATCGCACCGAGCGTTGAGCTGGCGGAGCGCATTAACGCGAACCTGCTCCAGGCGGTAAGTGATTTCAACGTCGCCAAGCGGCAGACGCGGGCAGCCGCCGAACGTAGCTTCGTTGCCGAACGGTTGCGGCTCGCACAAGCTGAGCAGCAGAGCGCCGAGTCGGCCCTCGAAGGATTTCTGCGCAGCAATCGGCGCTACCAAGATGCGCCGCAGCTCAACGTCGAATTCGGGCGATTGCAACGCCGCGTCGAGCTACGGCAGCAGGTGGCCAACACGCTTGCACAAGCGTTCGAGCAGTCGCGGATCGAGGAAGTACGGAACACCCCCGTCATAACGGTTATCGAGCGTCCCGAAGGGGCCGCTGTTCCAGAACGCACGCTGCGGAAGGCGGCCGTTTTGGGCGGGCTGGTTGGGGGATTCTTCACGCTTGTTACGGTACTTCTCATTGAATTGCTCCGTTCACAACAAGCCTTGGACCCCGGAGGATACGCGCGGCTGCTCGAGCGCGTACGACGCATCGGCCCCGGCCGCCGATCACGCGAAGCCGCAGTGTAGATGACGGCGTGCCGAGTGTGCGGTGGGAGGTGCGAAAGCTTCGGAGAGGCTTTCGTCCTGGTCCGTCATCGGGTGCGGTATGACCGTTGCGCGGACTGCGGAAGCATCCAGACCGAAACTCCCTACTGGCTCGACGAGGCGTACAGCACGGCCCTCGTGCGCG
The DNA here is from genome assembly GCA_031359795.1 of Gemmatimonadaceae bacterium. Taxonomy (GTDB): domain Bacteria; phylum Gemmatimonadota; class Gemmatimonadetes; order Gemmatimonadales; family Gemmatimonadaceae; genus JABFXC01. Next base: position 12,401 of record JANMAM010000117.1, on the reverse strand, counting down.
CGGACGTGGGGGCGGTACAGCGAAACATCGATCTGTCGGAAAAAACACAGGCGATTCTTGCCTCGATCTACGGCAGGGCACCAACTCGATTCCTCGACTACGGTGGTGGGCATGGCCTGTTCGTGAGGCTCATGCGCGATCGCGGTTTCGATTTTTACTGGAGTGACAAGTACGCGTCGAACGACTACGCGAACGGCTTCGAAGCGCCGGCGAGCGGCGGGTTTTCACTCATGACCGCGTTCGAGGTCTTCGAGCACCTCCCCGACCCGTTCGCCGAGGTTGCGAGCATGCAGGCTCGAGCTGACGCGATCCTGTTTTCCACGGAACTGCTGCCGGATCCGGCCCCTCCGCTCGACGCGTGGTGGTACTACGCGCTTTTCGGCGGGCAACACGTGCAGTTGTACACGCGGATTGGCCTCCAGCGGCTAGGTGAGCGCCTTGGATTCGCGCTTCTCAGTGACGGCCGCACACTGCACCTCTACCATCGAGGCGCGGCGCCGCTCTCCGACTGGGCGTTTCGACTCTTGGCACGGCGCCAGGCCGCTCGCTTCGTCAACCGCTTGCGTCCGCGGACGTCGCTGCAGCCAGCTGACTATCGCCGGTTTGCTGACGCCTCGATACTGCCTGACGATCCGGCAGGGACCTCGCGCAGTCCGGTCGCGCCGTAAGGCAGCGCGGTAAAGCGCCACGAAAATCTGTCAGGAAGGGCGGGTGCTAGTAGCAGGCTACCCGACTTTTTGTCCTACCACCAGCACGTCGCTCCGAAGCCCCGGAACTGCCGCGGTAAGCGCGAGCATCGGAAGCCGGGCGTATTCATAAATGTGCAGTGGATTGAAGCCGGACCCAAACCGGCTTCGCCCTCGGCCATCTGCCTGGGCAGCTGCGCCCATTGTGCGCAGCGATCCGAGTCGCTTCAGCGACTTGTAGAAAAACGTTTCAATGGCTGCGCGCGTTACGATCTCGAACCTTGCGCGCGACACGACATCCGCGAGCTCACCGAGGGTGTACTCCTTGTGATGAAAAAAGTTGAAGTCGTTTTCGTAGATGCCAGCGACGGCGGGCCAATTCGGAACGCCTGCCAACATCTTCAGCCGGGTCTTCAGGTCGACTGCGTTCTTCGTATCGATGACAAGATGACCCCCGATTCTGAGCATCGCCCTGCAAGCCGCCAGAAAATGACGCGGTGTGTGAGGGATATGCTCGATCACATTGCCGGCGAACACGACGTCTACCGTCGCGTCGGGAAGCGGGTTGACGTCGTGCCCGACGTCTGCGTAATGGACTCGGACCCCTAGTGCCGCGATCCGCTCGGCAGCTTCGGATCCCCCAGCCGTCGGGTAGTCGATGGACGTGACATCGTAGCCCATCCGGTGCAGCACAACCGGGACGATTCCATGTCCCGTTCCGATGTCGACGCAAGTGCCACGGGCGGGCAGGTAACGAATGATTGTTTCGAGCTCCGCGCGCAACAGACGGTCCGAGTCAATCGTGAAGTCATAGCGGTGCGCGAACGACGAACTCCGGAACTCTGCGATTGCTTCAGCCAGCGCGTCAACGAGCAGAGAATGCGACATGTAAAGGCCTAACGTTGTGAGGGTCGGCAGACTACGGGCGATTCGCAGGACGCCGGAGTGGTACCGCGCCAACCCCTGCTGTCGCGCGGCCCGTGAGGGTCAGTCTGGCCATCGAAAGCTACCTGACCCTGCGACGAACCGACGTCGCGCCGGCGCGTCTGTCCCGCCGAAGACTGAGTAACCAAGCGGGAAGCGCTGAAAATACGCCCCGCTCGCGACCTTTTCAGCGACGCGAAGAACATTTAGGGGGACCGCCAGCGCGCCAACCAATCGAGGACAGGCGTTACGAAGGCGCAACGTCTCGACACGCGCGTTAGGCCCACCGCTCATGTTCGCACCCGTCATCGTGAACGCCGCAAGATATTGGGGCAGGTGTGCCGCCCGTGCTCCGTTGCGAAGAAGACGAATCACGAACTCTGCGTCGCCAACATCCTTCCAGGCAACGTCGAAGCGGACGCCCGCCTCGATCAGCCGCCGCCTCAGGAACATCGTGCAACTCAGCACGTAAAGATGCGACACCGCGATGTAACGCCATCGAGGCTGATAACCCTTGCGATATGACAGCAGCTGACCGGCGGGATCGATCAGCAGCGCGTCGCCGAACAGGAGATCCACCGCCGGGTTGGCATCGAAGAACTGTGCGACCGCCTGCAGCGTACCGGGCAGGTATTGCTCATCGCAGTTCAAGTAGCTGACGAAGTCGCCGCGGGCGCGGTCGAGCCCCTTGTTCACTGCGTCGTACATGCCGGCGTCCCGCTCGACGATCGATGCGACATCGGTTCGCGAACCCAGCCACTCTGGCGTCCCGTCGCGCGAGAGCCCGTCGACAACAATGTGCTCCACACTGACCTGCTGGTCGGCGACCGATCGCACGCAGCGTTGCAGATAGGGCAGCATGTTGTAGCTCGGCGTGACGACGGTGAAGCGCGGACGCTCGTTGCAAATTGCCGTGGCGTTCATCGAGTGGGGCGCTTCGCGGGCGTTGGCGCGTCAGGGGCCGGCGGCCGGGGAATGAGCTCCACGAATGGGACGACCCCGCCCGCGAACAGCCGGCTAAGACGGTGTCCCGGGAGAGGAGGTGCGTGATCCCCGACCACGACAAACCGCGTGAGCGGGAGACCGTGCGACAGCGCTGTCGCGCGGACGGACGCGAGATCGCGCGACCAGATCCGAGCGAGCATGCATGCGCTCTCGTCGGATGCGAGGTCGCGCGCGACGGAACAATCAAATGTCGAACCTTCGGCGGCGCGCGCGTCGGCGGGGAAATGCGCGCTGAGCGTCAGCCAGTACACGAGCCGGTGTTCGCCGTCAGGCGTGGCGAGCAGACGCGTGAAGGTGGGGGCAACCGCGGCGTCGCAGGGTCCGAGGAAGATCGTCCCGCAGTGTGGCAGCGGGCCCGATGCCTGAAGCGTCGCGGCGTCGATGATGCTGTCAATACCAATCAGCGGATACCAGACCTTCCGATCGAACAGCCCGCGGCGGAAGCCGTGCATCGCGATCGTCCTGTAGCCGAGCCGGCGCAGGCGCGCGGGAATACAGTCGGGCAGTGGCGTCGTCGGGGCGGTGAGATAGGTCCGCAGCTGGCCGCAAAGCTCGCGGAATTCGCCGCCCGTGGTTGGCCCCTCGAACGGGACGGTGCCGCGCCTGACGATATATCGCGCCGAGACGGCGCTGTCGATCAGGGCAGAGAAGAGGGCACTGTCAGCGCGCCGATCCAGCAGCTGGCCCATCGACTCGACGATTACCAGCCCCACGTTGCCGGTACGATCGACCAAGGTGGTACTGTCGTTCAGGTCGTGGAACAACGAGGACGTAGCGGAAACGACGGGAACGACCGGTCGCCTGGGCAGTCGTGATTCGCGCATCGTCCTCGTCGCCGACAGCGCCAGCTGCAGGATCGGTGCGCCGGCAACGTTCACCGGTGCAAAAGCGCGCCTCGTAGAGAGCGCATTCCCGCTGCCATTGACAGCATCGACGGCGATGAGCAATACGATGGCACCGGCCAGCGTCGAACGAACGCGCCAGTCGCGCAGCGCATCCAATGGTGCAGCGCGCACGAGCAAACGGACCGTTCCCCATACGACAAGACCGGCTGCCAGGGCGAGGCACGCGACGACGATCGGCCGCGTAGCTGCCAGCTCGATCAGCGATGGGACGATGTCGCCCAGCTCGAAGTGGAAGACGGGTGCCAGGAACGTAGTCACGTCAGCGACGATCGCCACGACGAGCGCCGCGATGGTCAACGGCGCGCCAAGCAGCGGAGCAGCGAGTGCGATGGCGAGATATTCGACGTCGACGATCGTGGCCGTTCCGCGCGCCGAGAATTCGATCCCGCGGAGGACGAGGTTCGGGAAGATCGCCAGCAGTAGAAATGCGCGAAATGCTCCTCGCTCGCGCTCGATGCGCCGCGACGCCGCGGCGCGCGCGGCGAGTGACGCGATCATTCGGTCACGGACTCCCCAGGGTCGACTTGTCGAGCGGGACGTCGGCTATGTACCACTGAACGCCGATCGACCTGAGCCCGGGGACTGCGTTTTGGCTATAAATCGTCCAGGCCCCGAGCACGGCGCCATGCTCGCGGAGCAACGCGACGAAACTCGATACCGGCGCCGGATTCTTCCGCATCCCGCCTTCTTCAGGGATCACGGCAACCTTTCCGAGAGCGAGAGCCGCGTTCGGATCGGTCGGGTCGCCTTGTAGCAGCCCGAGTGTCACCCTGGCATCGAGCCGTCGCGTGCGCCGCAGGTGGTCCATTTCGAAGCTCGTCACCATCGTGGTGCTGCTCATTCCCGCGTCCCGAACCATCGCAAGAAGTTTCCCGAGCTGCGCGTCAGGCCAACGGCCCTTCAGGTCGAGAATGAGCAATCCGCGCCCGCGCAGCTTGTCGATCATCTCCTCGGCCAGGGGGATCTGGCAGCTGCTCCATTGCGGTCCTTTCTTCGAGCAGGCGTCGAGCGCACGGATTTCTGTAGATGACATCGCACTCACAGTGCCCGAACCGTACGTCGTTCGATCAACTGTCGGGTCGTGGATTACAACAGCGACGCTGTCGCTCGTCAGCTGCACATCAGCTTCGACCCCGTCTGCGCCGCGCGCAAGCGCACTGTCGGCCGCAACGAGTGTGTTTTCCGGAAAAATTCTCGCGAAGCCGCGGTGCGCGTACAGCCTCACGCCGGTAAGCGAGGGATAGGTTCCGGTGATCGTCGCAGTGGCCACCTTGCTCCCGGCGAACGCACTCACCGTTGTCGTTCCTGCGCGGATGGCGAACACCGTGCCCCGCTGGTCAACCCGGACGAGACTCGTGTCGCGGCTACCCCACGCGATGTTCTGCACGACAATCGGAGCCCCGCTCGTCGACACCGCCGTCGCGATCAGCGGCGCGGAATCGTCAGCGGTCAACACGAGATCGGTGGGCGTAACGGTCAGCGCCGACACTCCGTCCGGCATGGAGGCCGGCTCATGGCACGCCATGACCGAGCCGGCAAACGCCATGGAAAGCACGGTCTTGATCGAGACTCTCGTCATTTGCGGCACGCTATGGGACAGGTGAACGTCGATCGACGCTCACTTAAAGACGTTGAGATCACGGAGCATGTCACCGAATCACGTTCACCTGCTTGTGATCCGTGCGACAGCGCGGGGCGGGGAACGGTGTAGTTCCGCCAACCGCGGGCGGCTACTTGCGCGACACTACCACCACGATCGCCACCAGACTCGCCAGAATCTGCGCGACCGAACCGGAGATCGCTGTATAATCCTTCCTGTCGTTCGGGTCCTTCTCGGGCACGAAGACGACGCTGCCTGGTCCCGGCTTGGGAGTGATGCCAAACCCGAACGTCCGGTGCTTGCTCTCCACCTTCCCATTCGCCTGCGTAACGTACGCGCGCTTGCTGTCCGCGAGTCGAGTGGTTCCACCGGCCGCCTCGACGTAGTAGTCAACCGTGCGCCCGGGGACATACGGAATGCCGACCGGTGAATTGACCGCGCCGCGGACGTTCACGACTCCAACGTACCGCGGGATATAGATCGAGTCGCCCTCGAGCAGCACGAGGTTGTCGCGGTTCTTCGCGTTCTTGAGCACCGCTGGAAGGTCGATACCGATGCGACCAACCTTGCGATCGCGGCGGTAGAACACGACGCCACCGGCGAATCCTTCGTTGGTCAAGCCGCCGGCGCGACGGAGCACATCCGAGAGCCGCTCGTTCTTCGTCATCAGCGCATACGTGCCAGGGTAGTCCACCTCACCGGCGATCGTGACCGTGCGCTCGAGCTCCCAGTCGGGCTGGCGCATGATGAGGACGTTGTCGTACGGCTTGAGCAGCACGTCGGGCGCGCCGCCTGACGGCGCGGCGAGTCCGGGAGGGCCGAGGTATTTCTGCGAACCGGACGCGCTTCGCTCGAAGAGAAAGGTCGAATCGAGCGGGGCGCGGAACGTTATGGCCGTGATGCCGCCTGCGCGGCTCTCGGGAAGGCGAGCGATCTCGGCCTCCTTGAGGTACGCACTCTCCTGCAGCCCGCCGGCCATGAGGACGAGGTCGCGCATCGTCATTCCTTCACGATACGGGAACCGGCCGCCCTGGCGGACGGCGCCGCCGATCGAGACGTAGCGCTGCGGACGGAAATCGCTCAGCGAGAACACCGTGATCTCGTCGTCTTCGTGCAGCGGCATGTCCTCGACCGGCGTGCCGGTCGAATCGCGAAGCACCGCGCGAAGCTGGATGCGAGTCGAATCGGGCCGCAGTCGCGTGATCAGCACCTGACCGAGATAGCTATCGGGGCGGGGCCCGCCCGCCTTGCGCAGTGCGCTGCCTAACGTCATACCGGCGTCGAGTCCCTGTGCGCCCGGGGTGTAGACGTTACCGTTCACGGTGATCCGGTTGTGTACCCGGTCATCGACGGTGAAGACGCGCACGACGTCGCCCGCCTCGACGGGGATCGCCGGCCCATATCCGGTCGCCAACGCGTCGGACGCCACCTCGATCACGACGCGATCGCGCCCCGACTCGGTGCGTTGCGATGATGGGACGATCCGCTCGATCTGGACGCGTCGCCGCGCGGCCCGCGGGGTGAACCCGCCTGCGCCACGGAGCACGTCAGCGAGACTCTCACCCGGCTTCGCTTCGTACGTGGCCGGCCGAACGACCTCACCGACCACTCGCACGCGCGCCCTGTAAGGCGGAACGAACACGATGTCGCCATTCTCGAGGCGGACATCCTTCGACGCGTCGCCGCGCAGCAGATAGTCGTAGACATCGAGCGTGCTCACCACCACACCGCCGCGCCGCACTTCGACCGCGCGCAGCGACCCACTGATCGCCGGGCCACCGGCGGCGTAGAGGGCGGTGAGTGCGGTGCCGGCGCTCGAGACGCGAAAGCTGCCCGGCGTGACCACATCGCCGACGACGAACACCTGGTTGCTGCGGAGGCGCGACACGCTGACCGAGAACCGCGTGGTCGCGCCAGCGCCGCGGCGGACTCCCGAGTAGACGCGGCCGATTCGCGAGTAGAGGACATCGTCGAGCTGGCCTAACGTCAGGTTGGCAACATAGAGCTGCCCGACCTGGGGAATGATGACGAACCCTTCGCGGGTCACGTCGAGCGTGTGCGCGAGCTCGACGTCGCCGGTGAGGATGAGCACCAGCTGGTCGCCCGGGCCGAGCCGGTAGTTCGCGTCGACCGGCCCGGCGCCGTTAGGGTCGAACTGCGACGTGCCGCCCTGGAAGACGTTGAGGCCGAAGACGGTGTAGCCGCTGTCGCGCGGCGGGGCGACGAGCAGCGCGGTGTCGCGTGTTCCCGGGCGAGCGCGCAGCGCCGCCGTGTCGAGGGGTGCGGAGAGCGGCGCGACGCGCGCGGCTGAGGGCGACAGGGCGACGTCGCTCGAGTCAGTGATCCCGAGAGCCCGCGCCGCGCGGAGCACGCTGTCGCTTGGCGCTCCGACCGTATCGCCGCGAGCATCCGCGAGATAGGGGTCGAGCATGTTCTCGGGGTACCCTTCCGCCCGCAACCGCGCGCGCACCTGATCCGGCGTGAGCCCGGTGGTCGTCAAACGCTGCCGCAGCTGCGCGACGAGGTCCGGACGACTGCGGAGAATCTCCTGCGCCTGCGCCGGCGTCGGCCGCTGAGCGAACACGGGTCGCGCTCCGGTGCACACGAGCGCAACCGCGAGCAGCGACCCGAGGCGAAATCGGATCATGAATGACTGTTGTTGTAGCGTCTCACGGCGGAGGGACCGATGAGAAATGGTCGCGCAGGGACTCGAACCCCGGACCTCTGCTGTGTGAAAGCAGCGCTCTAACCAGCTGAGCTACGCGACCGCACGCCGGGTTGCTCCGGCGCTCACGGTGACGTTTCGTCCGAGCCACCGTAAGACGTCCCAACATAACCGTCAGTAACACATGATGGTAGTCTGCCGGGCTCAACCAAAGTCGCAGGTCGCCGCGTCGCTCAGGTCCCTCCGTACCATTCGTACCCCTGGTCGCTCCAGTACCCGCCGTTCCGCTCCGACGCGAAGGTGATTCGCGTCAGGTACTTCACGTTCTTGTAGCCGAGCTTCACGGGGGAGTGGAGGCGCGCCGGCGCCCCGTAGCCTGGCGAGAGAAACTGCCCGTCTTTCGCGTAGACGATCATCGTTTGCGGGTGCGTTGCGCTCTCGAGGTCCCAGCTCTCGTGATAGCCATCGTCGAAGCTTGCGAAGTCGACGTACTGCGCCTCCGGGTTGGCGCCCGCGGCCTTGGCGATGGCAGACATCGGCACACCCCAGAAGGTCGCAACGGCCGTCCAGCCCTCGACGCAGAAATGCTCGACGCGCTGGCGCTGCTGGCGCATGCGAAGCAGGTCGTCCAGCGTCAAGCGGAGCGGGCGCGCGACGGCGCCAGCAACCTCGAGCGACCAGGTGCCGCGAGCGGCGGCGTCCCATACGGGCAGCTGCTTCGAGACGAAGTATTTGGGGAACGCGGCACCGGCCGCGCGCCACTCGGGGCGCGCCTGATCCATGCTCGTGTGGCGCAGGAGCCAACGCTCGACACCCTCGTTCTTCCGCTCGGCGTAGCGAAGAAGGCGCTCGCTGCCCTTGGGGCCCCGGCTGTCACACGCCGCAACCAGCGCGGAGGTCAGCGCCAAGGCGCCGGCCGAGAGGAAGTCGCGACGCCGAAGATCGAAGCTGCTGCGTGCGACCAGCTCGGGGGCTGCGGCGTCGCGCAAGCGAGCGCGCAGCGTTTCGACGGCCCGCTCGACGATGCGGTCGAAGCGCGGATCCTGACGTGGATCGGTCATGAGGGCTCTCCCGGTGAAACGTCAGGCAGCGCTGTCGTTCGGTCGGGAGCAGCGCGTCGTCCCCACCGTGGGAGCAGGTGGTAGAAGGGCCGCGCATTGCGCGCTTCCGGAGACAGGCGGTCCGAGTGGCCGCCGGTCGTCATCGAGCGAAGGCTGTATGGATCGACCGCGAATACCATGAACACGTGCACGACTGAGAGCACGACGAGAATGACCATCGCGACGAAATGCCACCATCGTGCCCAGGCGTAGCCGCCGAAAGCAAGCGTGATCCAGCCTAACGATACCGGCTTCCAGATCGCGAGCCCGGTCAGCACGGCGAGTACACCGGCGAAGGGCATGACGAAGTATGTCGCACGCTGCAGCGAATTGTGCTTGCCCTGGCGTGGATGCTGGCGGTTCGCGAACGCGTAGAAGCGAATCATCTCCCAGGAATCCCGGAGCTGGCCGCGGTGCGGGACGAGGTCGCGCCACTCGCCGTGCAGGTACACGAAGCCGAGGTAGACGAGCCCGTTGACCACGAGCAGCCACATCGCGGCGAAGTGCCAGTTACGCGCGCCGGCGAGCCAGCCACCGAACACCATCCACTCGGGCACATTCACTCCACCGGCGGGCCAGCAACAGAAAGTCTCGCCTTGGCGGGCGAATTTCGGGTAGGCGATGAAGATGCGAAGGCCGCTGCCGATCATGATGGTCAGCGCGAGCGCGTTGACCCAGTGCGTCACCCGCACGATCCAGTGGTGGCGCGGCCGCGTCGGGCTCATGTCTCGCCTCCAGCTCGGGCGGCAACCGCGCGCTTCACGCGCTCGCGGAGAGTGGCAAACTGCTCGTCGTCGCGCCGCAGCGTCGAGAGCGCGTCGAGAAATCCTCGCTCGAAATTGAAATGCGATGTGCACGACTCACACTGCGCGAGGTGCGCCTCGACCCATTCGCGTGAAGCGTCGGGCAGGCGTCCGTCGAGGTAGTCCCAGAGCTGCCTGACGGCGCGTTCGCAGTCGGACATCTGGCCGTTGTTCGGATTGGTCATCGGCCGATTCGTGAGGCGGTGATCGCGCGACCAAAGCCGGCGTCGAGCGCGTGGGCAAGCAGGGCGTCCTGGAGGAGTCGCCGCGCGCGAAAGAGCCGCGACCGTACGGTGCCGATCGGCACGTCGAGCATCGCGGCGACTTCTTCATATGTGCGGCCATCGACGTCGATCAATCGGACGACGGCTGAGAAGGCGGGGGAGAGCATGTCGATCGCGCGGTCGAGCGCGGGGCCGAGATCGATGCGGGCGAACAGGTCATCGAGCCCAGCGTCGCGCGCGCGCTTGTGGCCGTGCACGGCGCCGAGGGTTTCAGCTTCAGGATCTTCGACGGAGACAACGCGCTGCGCGCGTTCGCGCGTGCGAAGGAAGACGTTGCGGCAGATGGTGAACAACCAGCGTCGACAGTCGGTGCCAGCCTCGAAGGTGTGCCACGCTTCGAAGGCGCGCAGGTAGGTCGCCTGCACGAGGTCATCCGCATCGCTCGCGTCGTGCGTGAGTGAGCGAGCAAAGCGGGCGAGCTCGGGGAGGCAGGACAGCGCCACCTCGTCGAAGGAGTCAATCGAACTGTTTCCCGTCCCCACACAGTCTCCACGCTGGAGGGTCGCGACCTGATCATCGGCGCGGGGCGCGCGGCACCAGCCGGGAAGCTGCTGGCCGCACGCACCACGAAGATCGCCAATACGCGAGGAAGCGCCAGAGTTCCCGCGATTCGCTCCGGAACTTCCGAGCGATTCACGTCTTCCTGCGCATGCCCGGCCGGGCCTCACAGTCATCCTGTTCTTCAACACCCTTCGAGAGTCCGAACATGCGCACTGTCTCTGCATTCCGCCTCATCCCGCTCGCTGCCGCGGCAATTATTGCGGCGTGCGCCGGTGAGACATCCACGAATCCAATCAGCAGCAACGCCGCCACTCCGGCCGTCGAAGCTCGCCGCGGGGAGAGCGACGGCGGTGGCGCCGTCTACACCATGACAAATGGGACGACCGAAAACGAGATTGTCGCCTTCCGCCGCGCGGAGAGTGGCGAGCTGTCGCCGATCGGCAGCTATCGGACGGGCGGCGCCGGAACCGGTGGAACGATCGATCCGCTCGTGTCGCAGTACTCGCTCGTGCTGAGCGACGATCACGAGCTCCTGTTCGCGGTGAACGCGGCGAGCAACAGCATCACGAGCTTCCAGGTTGCGGAAGACGGAGAGCTAGCGCAGTCGCGGGTGATCTCGTCGGGCGGAACGAGGCCGGTGAGCATCGCGGTGCGTCGCAACCTTCTCTACGTGCTCAACGCCGGAAGCAATACGCTCCAGGGCTACCGCATCGGTGAGTCGGGCAGGCTCGCGCCGTTACCGGGCGCGAGTGCGGAGCTACCAGCCGGCGCCGCCGGGGCGGCCGCGGTTCGCTTCACCCGGGATGGCCAGCATCTCATCGTCGCCGAACGCATCAGCAACAGGATCGACGTGTTCGTGGTGAAGTCGAACGGCCGCCTCGCTGATGTGACGACGTTCGCGTCGCACGGCCGAGCCGCATTCGGCTTCGACGTGACGCCGCGGAACGACGTCATCGTCAGCGAGACGGGATCGAACCCGCCTAACGGCGGGATCTCCTCCTACGCGCTTCGTGGCGGGTCGCTCTCGCTGGTAACCGGCTCGGTCTCGTCAGGCGGAGCGGCTGCGTGCTGGCTGCTGAACACGCAGGATGGGCGGTTCAGCTATGTGGTCAACTCAGCCAGCGCGACGATCGGTGCGTTCGCGGTGTCGCGCGATGGATCGGTGTCGTCGATCGGCGGAAGCGCCGCGCTGACCTCGACCGGTGCGAATTCGGTCCCGCTCGACCCAGCCTTCTCCGCGGGCGACAAGTTCCTCTACGTGCTCGAGGGCAGGTCGGGCGATATCTCCGGCTTCGCGGTCGGCGAGGATGGCGCGCTCACGCCTGCGTCTGCCGTGCGCGCCGGGGCCGGTGCGTCCGGGTTGCAGGGCCTTGCCGCCTTCTGAGAACTCGGCTCAAAAACAACGGCGCGCCGCGGAGCCGCGGCGCGCCAGTGGGCCCTGCGGGATTCGAACCCGCGACCGTCAGATTATGAGTCCGCTGCTCTAACCAACTGAGCTAAGGGCCCTGACGATGCGCGCTCGCCACGCATCGAAGGTGAAGTCAGGATACTCGCCGAAATGGAGTATCGCCAGCGGGATGAAGGTGTGCGCCGCGGTCGCGGCGCGCACCTTCGTCTATTGGTTGATGACTCGCGCGAAGGAGAGCGCGGGCATCAGCGAGACGCGGACGCGTCCCTCGAACCCGTTGCGCGACCGGCCCGGGACGTGATCCGCGTTCGTGCTCCGCTGATAGCCGATGTCGGTGGTCAGCGAGAGACGCCCTTCGTTCGTCCACTGAGCGCCGACGCGCTCGACGCGCTCGACGACGCCGGCAAATATCGCCGGTGTCGCTGCGTACTCGGATGGAAGGGGGAAGGGAAGCCGATAGTCACCCGCGCCCTGACGGCGAAACGCAGCGTAGATGCGGAGCGGCCCGCCTAACGGCGGC
>JANMAM010000067.1:0-31474 GCA_031359795.1 Gemmatimonadaceae bacterium | reverse complement strand
AGCCGCTGCGGCCGGCGCTGCGCGTCGATCGTCCCGCTGTCGCAGACGCCGTAGTACACGCAGAAATACAGGTCGCCCGCTTCGATTCGCGTAAACTCGAATCGGTACGTCGAGCTCTCCGGCGCGCGCAGCGCGACCTCCCGCGTGAACGTCGCCTGGGTTCCCTCGCCGCGATCGATGAATACGCCGGGCGTCGCTCGCCGATGCGCGAACACACCGAGGCCGATCGTGTTGCGCGCGCTCTGGAACCACGGCTGCCTGACGTCACCGCTCACCTGCCACGTCGGTTTCTCGAACGGAGCGCGGTTGTCCCCGGCGTTACCCAATGGGTCGCGGAAGACGCCGGTGTTGTTCAACTGTGCCGCGAGCAGGTTACCGACGGCCGCCTGGACGTCGAGCTTCCGCGCACCGCCGAAGAAATTGAAGTGCTGGAAGCGCCCCTCCACCTGGATGAACTCGACCGTGTTGAATCCGGTCGAGATCCGCGCCTCGCGCAGCGGTGCCTCGCGGACCGCAATCTCGAGGACCTTGACGCTGTCGCCCTGCGGGGGCACAACGATCATGGCGTTCCGGAACAGCTGCGACTCGTACAGGTTCCGCTGGCTCTCGATGACGTCCGAACGCTTGAAGACGTCCCCCTCGCGGAAGACGAGCGAGTGCCGGATCGTCGCTTCGGAGATCGCCTCGTTGCCGGACACGCGGATCTCTCCGATGCGCGTCAGCCACCGAGGATTGACCGAGATGGCGACGTCGGCGAGGTGCGTCGTGTCGTAGAGCGTCACCGTGTCGACCCTGACCACCGCGTCGGCATAGCCGCGATTCGCCAGCTTGTTGCTCAGGTTCAGGAGCGTCGTATCGAGGGCCAGGATGTTCAGTGGCTTTCCCGGTTTCAGCCGGACCGCGTTGCGAATGTCCTTCGCCGACAGCGCTGGTGTCTCGGGGCCGATGGCGATCTTCCGCACCAGCGTCGGGCGGCCTTCGGTGACGCGGAACGTCACACCGACTCCCCCCGCTTGCGGCGTGACGACAGTGTCGACCTCGGCCTCGCGATAGCCGCGCTTCCAGTAGAAGACGCGGATGCGCAGCACGTCGCGCGCGAGCTCGGTGCGATTGAGAAAGAAGTGCTGGTAGACCGCCTTCGACTTGGTGATCCAGCAGATGGGTGTGAGGATCAACCCACGGCAGTGGGACGCCTCGGTGGAGATGCTCTGCTGGAGCTCCGAGGGGTCGAACGCCTTGACGCCGCGCAGCGAGAGCTTGAGCACCTCGGGTGCCTCACGCTGGTCCTCGCTCGCGGTCTGCGCTGAAACGGAGGGCGGCAGGGCAAGCAGCACCGCTGCCCCCACCGCCCAGAAGGCGTTGCGGATAATCATGGCAGCAAGCCCAAGTGCAAGCGGTGGGCCGCTTTGGGACCCGTTTCTGCCACCGCGGCGGGGCAGGCCCACGGCCGAGGCCGCAAGTCGCAGGGCAGACCGGAGTTACGCTAGGACGCTGCGTGACGCGGCGAGAGGCGGGGTGGCGAAATCGACGTTGCTCGACGGAGCGAGAGGCGGGGTGGCGAAATCGACGCTGCTCGACGGAGCGAGAGGCGGGGTGGCGAAATCGACGCTGCATGAAGCAGCGAGAGGCGGGGTGGCGACAATTCCGCTGCTCGAAACTGCCCCCCACGCGTCAACCAGCCCCGCCGCTGCAGTTCGGCCGTGGCGGTCGGTTTCGTTCACCGCCTAACGCGTTGCCTCGCCACCCCACCTCTCGTTTCTTCGGGCAGCATCGATGTCGCCACCCCGCCTCTCGCTGCTTCGTGCAGCGTCTTCTACAGGCCAGACAGCAGCGCGTCGTTGTTCTGCGTTCCGGCGACGCGCTTGATCAGCCATTCCATCCCCGCCTGCGGCGGCATCTGGCTCAGCCCGCGGCGCAGCGTGAACACCGCGTCGAGCTGGTCGGGGCGGAACAGCTTCTCCTCACGACGCGTCCCGCTCGTCGCGATGTCGATCGCGGGATAGATCCGCTTCTCGGCGAGCGAGCGATCGAGCTTGATCTCCGAGTTGCCCGTGCCCTTGAATTCCTCGAAGATGACGTCGTCCATGCGCGATCCCGTTTCAACGAGCGCCGTCGCGATGATTGTGAGCGAGCCGCCGCCCGATGTCGACGGAATCGCGCGCGCCGAACCAAAGAATGCCTTGGGCTTCGCCATCGCCTGCGCGTCGAGGCCGCCGGACAGGGTCCGTCCGGTTCCACGCTCGGCGGTGTTGTGTGCGCGCGCCATGCGGGTGAGCGAATCGAGAACGATCACGACGTCCTTCCCCGTCTCGACCAGTCGGCGCGCGCGTTCGAGCACGATGTCGGTGACCTCGACGTGCCGTGCCGCGGGCTGGTCGAAGCTCGACGCGATGACTTCACCGACGCCCCACGAAATGGCCTCGCTCACTTCCTCAGGACGCTCGTCGACGAGCAGGATGAGCAGCGCAGCGTTAGGGTGGTTGAGTGCGACGCCCTCGGTGATGGCGTGCAGCAACGTCGTCTTGCCGGCACGGGCCGGCGCGACGATCAGGGCCCGCTGTCCGAACCCGATCGGCGCGATCAGGTCGATCGCGCGGCGTATCAACTCGTTCCCCCCCTTCGCTGGGCGCCCCGTTTCGAGCCACAGCTTGCGCTCGGGGTAGGACGCCGTGAGCGTCGCGAAGTCCGGACGCCGCGCCGCGTTCGCCGGGTCGTCGCCATTCACCAACTTGATCTCGGCAACCACGGTGCGCCCACGCGGGTCGCGTCCAACCGCCGCTTCGATCAGGTCGCCGCGGCGGAGCCCCACCTGCCGCACGACTGGAAGCGGAACGAACGCATCGCCCGACTCGGCGAGATAGCTGCCCGCGGCGCGGCGGATGTAGCCGCCATCGCGGCCGAGATCGAACCAGCCCATCGTCTCTGCTTCCGCGACCACTGGCAACACCGGTCCGCGATCCGGCTGCTCGCCTCCTCGCCGCGGTCCCCGTCCGCGATTCCGCCGGCCGCGCCGGCCCCCGTCGCGATTGCCATCCCGGTTTCCATCGCGATCACCGCGCGGCGCGTTGCCGTCGCGATTGCCGTTGTTGCCGTTGTTTGCGCCGGCGTTTCCCCCCTGTCCGCGTCCGCGCGGATGCTGGTGCCTGTTACGCGAACCGCCGTGCGGACGCCCGCCGCCAGCCCCGCCACCGCCACCAGTGCTTTCGACCTCCCCGTCGCGCGGCTGGGACCGCGGTGTCTGCTCGTCTCGCGACTGGGGCGCCTGGTCTCCGCCGTCTTCGCGCTCACCGGTGTCGCGTCCGCCGCCGCCTGTCTCCTCGGTCTCGCGCTCGATCCTCTCGGGTCGCTCGGGCGGCGTGTACGAGTCGCCAGCCGCTTCGGTGCGAGTGCTTCCGTTCGCTCCGCCGTCACCGGTTTCTCCGCCGTCGGCGTCGCGGTACGGATTCGGCTCCGCGACATCGCCGCCAGCGTTAGGGTTCGGCCGGCGCGGGCCACGGCCGCGGCGCGAGGGACGACGAGGTTCGTTCATGCAGCGATCACGGTGAAGGGGTGTTGCGGGTGCAGGTGTTTCATTGAGTTGGAATCGTGCGTATGCGCTGGGCGACACGCGTTTGACTGAATCCGCGGCGCGTCGATACGGCGTGACGTTGGGTTGGCGCGATACAGCGATGCGCCCAGTTGTAATGCGTGCTCGCGCGCCAGTGCGCGCTGTCGGTCTGCTGCGAATGTCGAGCTGTTCCTGCGCGCTGAGCGCGCGGGTCGTTCAGTGATGCGGGGGTGCCACTGCGTGCCGCTGCACGAGCCTCGTGCTCCCGGTGATCAGCGCGGAAATCGCCCACGCGCTCGTCCGGTCTGCGTCTCTGCTCGGAGCGGCGTCTCCGCGTCGTCGGCGACGCCGGGGCCACATCCAACCAACCGATTCAACAATGGGGAGCGCGCCGTGCGCACTGCATCATGATGTTCGGCCGGCCCGCGACGGAGCCATCAGGCCCGCCACAGATGCTCCAACATCGCATCCCGATCCATTTCGCGCAACCCGCGACTTCGCCGCTGGGTGCCGCCAGAGCCCCAAAAGCGAACTTCGTGCCTCTACCAGGCAGCTAGCCTGCCCTCTTCGTCGACACCACGTCCAGCTTGCGTACGAGAGTCACCAGCCGCCGGGTGCTCTCGATGATCCGTCTCACCGCCGTCGTCGCTTCACCCGGCAGCTCCTCCATTTCGAGCAGCTGTGCCTCGGCCAGGACCGCGGTCAGCGGGTTATTCATCGCGTGCTGCAACCCGAGGGCGATCTCGCCGGCCGCGAGCAGTCGCTGGGTCCGGCGAAGTTCGTCGCGTGCGACGAGCAGCTCGTCAGTCCAGCCATCTCCAACCGCGCGTTCGACGGTCTCCGCCATCGCGGGACCAAGCGCGCGCGCTTCGATCTGTTCGACCGCACCGACCGGAGCTGCCGACTTCGCCAACGATTCGTCGCGCGCCGTGACCACGAACGCCAGCGCCGATCGCGACCCGCCGGCCCGCAGCCGCTGCGCGGTCTCGCCCGCCGCGGCCGCATCGACGGTCGCGTCGATGAAGATCAGCGAGCATTCGGGAAGCTTGCCAGCCGCCTCCGGCGCGACGATCGCAACAGCCGCCGTCGGAAACGCGGCCGTGACGGACTCGCGAACCAGTGACGCGATCGCATCGGATCGCGATACCAGCCCTATTCGAAGAGATGATGACATTATCATGCTTTCAGTACCAGCGGTCGAGCGCGGATGCGCGCCGCCCGCATTGTCGGTTAGCTTTGCTTTCATGATTTCGCCTTCAGCGCCGGCCTCTGGCGCCGACGCGCGCACCGCGGCGGAGGTCGCTGCCGCCGTTGCCGCCTTCGAGCAGAGCTCCGATTTTCCGGCGCTCATTCATTCGCTGCAGACGATCGCCGCCGAAGCCGATGCCGACAGCCTCGTCGCCGCGGCCGAACCGTTTCGCGACCGCGCCGAAGTCGCCGGTCCCCTTTACGAGCGCGTCGTCGAGCTCAGGCCTAACGATGCGCGGGCGCTCGTCGCGCTCGCCAACGCCTACTGGCTGCATGGCCGCGGCGGCGACGTCGTCGGTGACCTGGCCAGCCGAGCCATTGCCGCCGATCCCGCCCAGCGGGCCGCGTGGCACCTCTGGGCATTGTCCGAGTCCGACCCGCGGGCCCGCGTCGCCCGCTGGCAGCAGGTTGCCGACCGCTTCACCGACGACGATCTCGCTCGCGCCCTCCTCGCCGACAACGCCGCCTCGCTTGCCGGCGCCGAGAGTGACGACCATGCCCTCGCTCTCGCAATCCGGACCTACGAAGAGCTCCTGTCGCGGGCGACCCGTGCCGAGCAGCGCGAGGCCCTCGAGAAGGCGATCGCCACGCTGAGGAACTGGTCCGTCTGAAAGCAGCCGTTAGCCTTTAGCCGTTAGCGTTGAGCGACTGCGGTGACCGCCGTTCCTCACTGCTAACGGCTCACGACTGCCGTTTCGGTTAGGCAGTGGCCGTCTCGGCCGGCACGGGGAGCACGCCGTGGAGGCCGTCGAGGACGTCCTGGAGATCGAATGGCTTGTGCAGCGTCGGGCAGTTGCACGCGGCGATCAGCTTCCCGGCGCGCTCGGTGATGTCACCGGTCATGAAGAGGGTGGCGCTGCGCAGGTGGGGCTGGATCGCGGCCGCCAGTTCGAAGAACACGTCGCCGCGCATGTCGGGAATCCGCAGGTCGACGAGCATCGCGTCGAAGCGTTCGGCACGGATGAACGTCGTTGCCGTCTCCCCGTTCTCGACGGTGACGACATCGTAGCCCGCACGCTGCAACGCGATCGCCAGCGCTCGGCAGATCGACGGCTCGTCATCAACGACGAGCACTCGTGCGCGATGTCTCAGTCCGTGTAGCGGCATTCCCCGTTTCCTCACATGTCGTCCAGCTCGACCGCCGGCGCAAACAATCGCGCGGCGACGCGCTCGACGAACTCCTGGGAACTCATCGTTCCCCGCGCTTCGAGCGGCCGCATTCCGACCAGCTCGAGCATTACCCGATTCAGCACCCTCGGCTCGCTATACCCGAGCTTTTCCGACACATCCTCGAGCAGACGTCCAGGATCCCGCAGCGACGCAAAAGCGCGCACCGCGCGCGCCGCCTGCACGAGCAATCGCGGCGAGGTGAACCCCGCCCCTTCCAGCACCCGATACAGCTGCCGCCTCGTCATCCCCGCACCCGAGGCGAGATCATCCACCGTCGAGTAGTGCCGCGGTGCGCGCATCATCCGCGCAACCGCTCCACCAACTCGCGGCGGCAACCCGTTCACCGCCTCCTGGACCTGCGCCAGCAGCACCTCGCCTAACGCGTGACCCGGGAGCTGTGTCAGCAGCTCCGAGAACCGGCGCGGATCGTCGTCGAACCGGTGAAGCACGACGTGCTGCAACCCGTGCTTCGCCAACTCGACCACCGTCCGCATCGCACTCGGCGTCAACGACGTGTAGACCACGACCCGCAACGACGGATACCGCGCCTGGAGCAACACCGTCTCGGACACTCGCACCGTCCCGGGAAGGGTCGGATCGAGAACCACGATGTCCACCTCGGCCTTCCGAACGCAGTCCTCCAGCGCCTCCCACCCGTCGACCGGCGTCACCTGATGCCGATCACCGAGTACGACTTTCAGGTGCGAGAGCAGCGGAGCAGGGAGGTAAGCGACGACTTCCAAGAGACCCTGGTTTACATGTCACAAATCACCAGTCACAGGTCTCAAAATGCACGTTCCGCCAATTCCTCGCGACCCTACCTTGACGGCAGAAAGCTGCCCGCCAAACCTGACTCGCGAGGTAACACCATGCGTCGCAACAAGATCGCCCTTATCGTCCTCAGCGCCGCCGCCCTCGTGGTCAGCGCCTGCTCCAACCCCGTTGCACCGACTCCGACGAACGCCGATTGCGGGACCAACACCGGCGGCCAGATCTGCAAGACCTGATCGGTCGCTGATTAATCTCGCCCGATCGTGCAGGGCCGGACCTGGCTGGTCCGGCCCTGCTTCATTTTGGACTCATGCCGTCACGCCGGCCATCGCACGCATCGCGCGAATCGCGGTCGCGACATCGGCGACGGAATCCGCATCATAAGCCGGCGCGGACGCCCGCTCGATGGGCACGCGTTCCCCGGCTTCGAGACGACGAAGGCTGTCTTCGGCCGAGAACAGCAGCTGGTTGAGCCTGTGCCCCGCGGCGAGCTCCGCGGCCGCGGTGAGCGCGACACGCGCGCGGTCGGCGCGTCCGAATGCCGCGTAGCCGTTGCCGACATGCAGGTGATAGTTCACCTGGAGGATGACCGGCAGCTGAACACCCGACAATTCGCGCCGATACGCCTCGAAGCGTGGCTCACTACGTTCGATCGCGGAGACTTCGAGCAAGTTGAGCGTCGCCGACCAGCGGACGTACTGCTCCTGCGCAGTTGCGGCGAGCACCAGGAACGCATCGCGCGCTGCGCTGATCACACCCAGCTCGAGAAAGGACGCCGCGATGTCGGCGAGCACACGGTCGCGCGCCGATTGCCCCGTCAACTTGGCCAGTGCGTCGTACGCGAAACGAATCGCGCGCGAGTAATCCTTGCGCTCGTAGGCAACGCTCGAACGTTCGTGCATCGCCAGCCCGGCCACGTCATCCAGCGACTCGCTGGTCGCGCGGGCGATCGTGTCGTCGAGAATCTCTTCGGCGCGCGGCAGGTTGCCGCGCGACATCGATAATCGAGCGTCGGCGATGCGAGCGCGGAGAATGCCGACGACGTCACCCATCGACGTCGCGACGCGGCCGGCATCGGCGTACGCGACCGCTGCGTCGTCGAAGCTGCCGAGCATGCGCAAGCAGTACCCGAGCTGCATCGATGCATTGATGTAGACATCGGACTCGTCGATCGGATGCGCGTACATCAATAGTGTCTCGTAGACGTCCGCGGCAAGGCGCCACTTCGCGTCGAAGTGCAGCGCGCGTCCGTACGCACTCAGTCGTGTCGCGACGACGCTGAAGTCGGCGCGCTCCGCTGTCGCGACGGCGTCGACGACGCCGCTCAGGATCGTCCGGGCCGGGTCGCCGACGGTCATCGCGCCGACCGCGTCGCGCACGGCATTCAAGCCCCACGCGTCAGCGGCCGCGATGTGCGCGCCCTCGTCATACCAGGCGTCCACGAGCCGCAGCACAACGAGGCCCGCAGTCGTCGCGTGCCAATCAGCGCTGTCGTCTTCGAGCGTACCAAGCGCCTCGAAAAAGGCGAGGTGTCGAATTGGTTGATACAGGTCGGGCACAGTGCCTCCAGTCATGAACGATCTCGTTCATTGATTCTCGACAACGATCGCATGAATCATGAGCGTGTGACAAGTGGCGAAACGAGACGCAGAGGTGGGAATCTGTGACATGATTCCCGATGCACGCGCAAACCGCCGGAAAGCCCGGGCGTTCTGCCCAATTCCTGCACGTTAGGCAGGCATCGACGTGCCTGACGACTGTCACGAATCGCGACAGCGCGGACATCGCGACCGATCGGGATAGCCCTTTTCCATGCGAGATGCGCCACCATTCGCGGGGAATGGTGGCGCATCGGATGGCGCGGCCGGCGTTGGCGCCGGCATCGAGCACGAACCCCTACTGCCTGCGGGCGATGACACCGTCGTTGCCGTCCGACACGTAGCGATCGCCGGTGCGGTCGAGACGGTCGAGCAGATTCGGGAGCGCGTTGCCCGTCACCTTCGTGCGCTGCACGCTGAGCGGATTGAACTCCGGCGTGTAGGGACTCGGCACCGGGTAGCCCGACACCTCGAAGACCGCATCAAAATCGTACCGGATCGTCTTGCCCGTCTTCGGGTCGGTCCAGCTTCCCGATTTCGCGAGCGCGCGATTCTTCGGCCAGATGCCGAGTGGGAGCGCGAACGTGCGAACCTTGTAGCCTGGAACCGCGGAGTCGATCGCCATCACGCCACGGGCGATCTGCTCCTGGACGACTTCGTCGCTGTACTTGTTGAGCTGTGCATGCCAGAGCGTATGGTCGCAAAGCTCGAAGCCGAGCGCCGCGAGCTGCTGCACCTTCTTGAACCGCCACGCCGTCTTCTGACCTTCGATCTCCCGCTCACCGAAGAACGCATGTCCGGCCGACGCCGCGGGAAGCATGCAGAACACCGCCTTGTTTCCCCAGCCCGGATGCGACCTGGCGAAATCGAGCCAGATCCCGACGGCGCTCGACGAATCGATGACGAGCTGTCCGTTGCGCTCGATGTAGCGGAACTGCGACGGCGAGGCGTCGTCGAAGGTGAACACGACCGGCGACATGCCAGCCGGCAGGTCGATCTTCCTGTCGAGAACATCGACCATGTTCACGGGGCGGTAGCCGCGCTCGTAGAGAAGCGCGAGGTCGCGGCGGAAATTCTCGCGCTCGCGTCCCCACGATGACTCGGTATCGCCAATGAGATGGTACATCAGCACGGGGACACGGCCCATCTCGTTAGGCAGGCGTGCGCCGCCTGGTGCCGTGGCACCGTGGCGCACGCTGTCACGAACGGCGAGACGGCTCGACGCGGAGAGCGCGGAGGTCGACGCGCTATCCGGCGCATGCGCCTGGGACTCGCGCGCGCAGCCGCTGGTTGACGCAATTACGACAGCCGCGAGCGGCACGAGCCGCGCGGTCGAATGGAGGACGTTCCGGGGGTGCATCTGGTGTCGCTTTGGGGGGGTTCGCACGATGAAAGATCGCGCGGCATCCGCGCGCGGTGATGTGACGACCGACACGCGCGCGAGTTAACGAGGCTAATCGAGTGGCACCGAAAAGCGAAGCCGCCGCGCATACTATTACACAGTCATACATAAGACGATCCGAGCCCCCATCTCGGCACGCGATGCAGTGCCGCGTCCGGCGTCGGCAACCATGTCGGGCTTTCGGGTACCATACTCTCAACGATGCGATTCATTCCCGACGAGTCGGACGAAGCGATTGCCCTGAGCAACTCGCCGACGTCGGCGTGGCTGCTCATCCGGCGCCGCCGGCTCGCGGGACGCCTTCGCCGCGACCCGCTGCGGCCGCCGCGGGTGTGGCTGCGCCGGCACTGGCCGGGCATGGCCACGCTCTCGCTCGCGATCATCGCGGTCGGTGGGACCGATGTGTGGCTGGCGAGCTGCGGATTTCGCGGCTGCCCGACTCCGGAAGAGATTCGCTCCTTTCGCCCCGCTGAGGGCGGACGAATCCTCGATCGAAACGGCGCGCTGCTCGCGCGGGTGACACCGGTGCACCGGCTCAACGTTCCGATCGCCAAGATTCCCGCGCACGTGCGAGCCGCATTCGTCGCGACCGAAGACCGCCGATTCTATGAGCACCGCGGGCTCGATTGGCGTGCGGTAGTTCGCGCCGCGTCGCGAAACGTCGGCGCGTTTGGCGTCCGCGAAGGGTTCAGCACCATCACGATGCAGGTCGCGCGAAACGGATTCGTCGCGGGCAGATACGGCCGGCGCACCTACGCGCGGAAGCTGATGGAGCTGCGTCTCGCGCGGTTGATCGAGAGCACCCTGACCAAGAACCAGATTCTCGAGCTGTACCTGAACGTCATCTACCTCGGGAATGGCGCGTACGGAGTCGAGGCAGCGAGCCGCGACCTCTTCGGGAAGGGCGTCGCCAAGGTCGACCTGGCTGAAGCCGCGCTGCTCGCCGCGCTTCCGAAGGGCCCATCGGCGTATGCGCCGCGCCGCGCACCGGATCGGGCTCTGCGCCGGCGGAACCTCGTGCTTGGGCTGATGACGCGCGAAGGCTACATCGCACGCGCCGACGCCGAGCGTGCGACCGCTCAACCACTTCGAGTCACTCCCGACGGATGGCATCCGGTCGATCCAAACGATTCGTTCGCGCTCGATGCGGTGCGATCACTCGTCGACTCGGTCATTCCCCAATCGCTCCGCGACGCCGACCTTACGGTCGTCACGACGCTCGATGCCCGCGCGCAGCGTGCCGGTGAAGCCGCGGTCACGCGTCAGGCTGCAGCGCTCGCTCGTGAAGGGGTGGCCTGGTACGGTGCGCGGGGGGCCGGAGTGCAGGGCGCACTGGTCGCGATCGACCCGCGGAGCGGCGATGTCGTGGCGCTCGTCGGCGGCCGCCGCTACGAACGCGGCGGATTCAATCGGGCATTGCTCGCGCGCCGCCAGCCCGGCTCGGCTTTCAAGCCCTTCGTCTATGCCGCGGGGCTGGCGGCCGGTTTCACCCCCGCGACCCTGGTCGACGACGAGCCGGTCGAGGTAGACGATGGAAACGGGCAACTGTGGACGCCGGCGAACTACGACGACACATATGAAGGGCAGATCACGCTGAGGCGCGCGCTGATGGTCTCGGCGAACGCCGCGACCGTGAGACTGAGCCGGGCGATCGGCGAGGCAAAGGTCGTCGCCCGGGCCCGCGACAACGGCATCTCGAGTACGATGCGCGCGGTTCCATCGATCGCGCTCGGCACGCTCGAGGTGACGCCAATCGAACTGGTTACCGCCTACGCGCCGTTCGCGAATGGGGGCTATCGCGTCGCGCCGAGGTTCGTGCGGCGAATCGAAGGGCCGGACGGCGCGCTGCTCTGGAGCAGCGAGCCGTTGCTCACGCCGGTGATGGACCCGCGCGAGGCCTGGCAGGTGACATCGATGCTTCGGTCGGTGGTCGATCACGGCACGGGCCACGCGGTCCGCGACGTTGGCGTGACCGGCCCGATCGCCGGCAAGACCGGCACGACGAACAACAACGCGGACATCTGGTTCGTGGGCTACTCGCCGACCGTCGTCGCTGCGGTGTGGTTCGGGTACGATACGCCGCGCCCGCTTCCGGGCGGCGCGTCCGGCGGGCGGTTCGCCGCGCCGGCATGGGCCGAGTTCTACCAACGCGGGTGGCGGGAGACCGGCACCGACGCGTGGTGGACGCCGCCCGCGGGGATGGTGAGTCGTGTCATCGACGCGACGACCGGCGAACTGGCCGGCGAATGGTGCCCGCTCACCCAGGAGGAGTGGTTCAAGACCGGCAGCGAGCCGACACAGCCCTGTCGAGAGCACACGCCGGCCGAGGAACCAGTGGCCGCCGCGGTCGCCAGCGTCGGCGAGAAGATCGGCAAGGCATTGAAGCGGATCTTCAGCTTCTAGCCAGTCGCTCGTGCAGCGGGGACGGTCTCGCCTAACGGTGGCCCGGGCTGCCGGTTCGGGAGCAGCAGGCTCCCGCTGGCCTCCCTCTTGCGCCGACTCGAGGGCACCCGAACTTCGGACCGACAATGCCCAGAGCTCCAGAATCGTTTCCATTGCGCTGCATCGCCGCGGTCGTCGCCGGCTGCGCGATCCTTTCGTCCACGGCCTGCGAAGTAATCAGCAACAGCAGCTCGAAGCGCGACACGAGCACCGTTGTCCCGACCGCGACGGGCGCACCGATCGCCGACACGGCGCCCGGCAGCGGCGTCCCGGCGGCTCCATCAGAGTCGCTCGCCGCGAGCAACGCGGCGCGCGACACCGGCGTCGTCACGCTCTCGACGGATCATCCGGCGCGCGGTGGTGTGCTGTTCGCGCTTGCGGAAGGAGTCGCGTCAGAGATTCCGCGATGCAGCTGGAAGGGTGCACCGCTCCCCTGCGCGCGCGTGAGCCGTGGGGTGCTGGCGCTCGTGCCACTTCCGGCGGACGAACCGGCCGGAGTCTTCACGCTGGCGTTCGAGCGGCCGGCCGGGAGGATCACCCGGCAGATCACCGTCGCCGACCGCGATTTCGGGCGTGAGCTGGTCTTCCTCGATTCCGCCCATTACGGGCTCGTCAAGCGGAGCGGCGACGTCGCCCGCGATGCGCGAGCGCTGCGCGGAGTCCTCTCGACCGAGTCCGACCAGCGCCTCTGGCGAGGAAGCTGGGGCGTCCCGCTGAAGGGGGCGAAGAGCGGGGGCTATGGCGTGGAGCGCTTTTATTACCGCGCTGCCGACTCATCGCGTGCGATCAGCCTCGGCTCGGACATGCGGACGCGCGGCACTTTCGGGCTCGATACGAGTGCGGCTGGGAGTGGCGTTCCGTCATGGCGGCACGCAGGCATCGACATCGCCGCGGCGAAGAACAGCAGCGTCGTCACGCCGGCGGCGGGAATGGTGGCTGACGTCGGGGAGTACATCCTGACCGGGCGGACGGTGATCGTCGACCACGGCCAGGGTGTGATGACCGCGTATTTCCATCTCGATACGACATTGGTTCGGCGCGGCGACCAGGTAGCGGCGGGGAAGAGGATCGGCCGTGTCGGGGCGACCGGCCTCGCAACAGGTCCGCACCTGCACTACGGCATCTATCTCCATGGAAAGGACGTCGACCCGGCGGCCTGGGCAGCGATGCCGGCCTTCGCCCGGGACGACGCGAAACCGAAGTCCGCTTCTCCGTGAATCCGGCTCCCGGAAGGTCCGATTCCAGGCGGCGAACTTTTTTTCGAGACACGGGTAGGTAAGGACGGGGGTTGGAGGCGTGCGGTTCGGTAGCGCAGAAGGTTGCGCAGCCGAACCGCACGTCGTATGTAGATTGTCCTCTCCCGCACCGCGCTCCCCGCGCGGGGCGCTACGCCCTGCAAAGGTGTCCCATCCGCATTGATGATCTGACACGCCTGCCGTTGCGCAGCACCTTCATCGAGGCCGCGACGGCCGCGATGGAGTCTGCGCGTGCCGAAGGGCGGGCCGTGTCGCTGATCGTAATGGACGTCGACCACTTCAAGCTGGTCAACGACACTTACGGACATCTCCAGGGCGACGACGTGCTCGTCGCCGTGGCGGAATTGCTCCGCAAGAACCTTCGCGTCTCGGACGTTGCCGCGCGCTATGCCGGCGACGAGTTCGTCGCGCTCCTCCCCGATACGCCGGCCGAGGGAGCGCGGGAGGTGGCCGATCGCATCTGCGCGGGAATTCGCGGCCATACGTTCTTCCTCCGCGACCGGCCCGGCAATGTCGTCGTCACGTCGTCGATGGGCGTTGCGTCATTTCCGGAGCATGGCGGCGACTACGACACGATCTTCGCGGCCGCCGATCGCGCGCTCTACCAGGTCAAGCGCCAGGGACGCGATGGCGTCGCTGTCGCATCCAACTCCGATGCGGAGCCGACGCATCTTCCGCTGAGCATCGAGCGATTCGTCGGGCGCGTCGAAGAGCTGCGCGGAATGGTCAAGCTCCTCGAGGCGGCGTCGGAGGGACAACCGAAGGTCGTGGCGGTGAGCGGAGAAGCGGGTGTCGGGAAGACGACGCTCATCAAGCAGCTCGAGCCGGAGGTGCGCCTGCGCGCCGGCTCGCTGGTGACCGGACGCGCGCACGAGGCCGACGTGCAGGCGCCGTATGCGCCGTGGGCCGAAGTGATCGCCGCGATCCGCCGCCTCGACATCGTCCCGAAGCACCCGTGGCGCGAGCTGCCGCGACTGGTTCCAGCGTTAGGCGACGACGCGCCGTTCGAGGACGCGAGCGGCGGATCGAAGTACATGCTGCTCGAGGAAATCGCCGAGTTCATCCGGCTCGCCGCGAAGGAGCGCCCGCTCGCGATCATCCTCGACGACATGCAGTGGGCCGACTCGGCGTCGTGGGACACGCTCGAGTACCTCGTGCCGCAGCTCGAGAGCGAGCGGCTGCTCATCTGCCTGACGATCCGCGCCGAGGAGACGTACGGTGAGACGCTCGAGCGGCGGCGCCGCCTGTCGCGCAATGAGCTGTTCCACGAGATCACCCTGTCGCGCCTGACGCGCGACGAGTTGAAGCAGTGGATCGAAGCGGCCTTCCACCGGCAGGACGTCGGCCGCGAGCTGCTGTCGTTCCTCTATCGCCACACCGAGGGCAACCCGCTCTTCGTCGTCCAGGTGCTGCGGACGCTGGTCGACGAAGGTGCGGTCTGGTACACGGGTGAGCGCTGGGAATGGCGCCCGGTGTCGGAGCTGCGCCTCCCGGTCGGCGTCAGCGATCTCATCTCGCGTCGCCTGTCGCGATTGAGCGCGCAGTCGCAGACGATCCTGACGACGGCAGCGGTCATCGGCCGCGAATTCGACATCGACCTCGCGATCGACGCCGGTGCCGGCAGCGAAGAAGAGCTGCTCGACGCGGTGGACGAAGGCATCCGTGCCTCGGTCCTCCAGGCGACCTCCGAGCGCGGCGCCGACCGATACACCTTCACCCAC
Source organism: Gemmatimonadaceae bacterium (assembly GCA_031359795.1). Classification (GTDB taxonomy): domain Bacteria; phylum Gemmatimonadota; class Gemmatimonadetes; order Gemmatimonadales; family Gemmatimonadaceae; genus JABFXC01. The sequence goes on along the minus strand of JANMAM010000067.1, from coordinate 16,319 downwards.
GGCAAGATGGCCGAGGTACTGCGCGAGTCGGTGAATCCGCGCCGCCTCCGCCGCATGCACGAGCGGGTCGCGCAGGCGTTCGAGCGGCGGACTCCCGATGCCGCCGCCGAGATCGCGACGCACTACGATCGCGGCGGGAACACCGACAAGGCATACAGCTACGCGATCATCGCGGCCGACCGCGCCAAGGGCGTCTACGCGCACACCGAAGGCACCGAGTTCCTCCGCATCGCCGAGCGCAACGCGGCGAGTCCGGCGCATCTCGCCGACGTGCGCGTGCGGCTGGCGCACATCGCCGAAGCCGTCGGGCAGTACGTCGAAGCGCAGGAGCTCTGCGACCTGGCGATCGAGTGGTTCGAGGGGCAGGGCGATCACAAGCGCTCCCTCTCGCTCCGCGTCATGCGCGAGCGGCTGCGTGGCCTGCTCGGCCAGCCGGCGGGCAAGACGCTGGAAGCAGCACAGGCGCTCGACAACGAGGCGCAGGCGTTAGGCGCGATCGCCGAGCGCGTGCCCCTGCTGAACATGATCTCGCATGCGCACTGGCGGCTTGGCGACAAGCACGCCGGCGAGAAGGTGGCGTGGGAGTGCGTGACGCTGGCCGAGAAGGTGGCCGACCCGACGCTGCTCGGCGAATCACTGATTCGCCTGGCGAGTGCCATCCAGCAGGACCAGGCGACGCAGGGGCTCGAGATCCACAAGCGGGCGCTCGCGCTCTGGGAATCGTTAGGCGACCGGCGCGGGCAGGCGCGCTGCCATTCCAACCTTGGCGGCACGTACATCATGCTCGGCAACTGGGAGGAGGCGAAGGTCCACCTGACGACGGCGATCTCGATCGGCCGCACCGCCGGCGCGCCCGACGTCTGGGGGCTGGCCGCGCTGAATCTCGGCGTCGTGTACCTGAAGGGAGGCGAGTTCGATCGCGCGCGCGAGCTGTTCGGCGAATCGCTGGCCCTGTTCGCCGCGGCCAAGAACAGCGAGCGGCAGCTCTATGCGCTCTATAACCTCGCCCACCTCGACCGCGACCGGCAGGAATACAACTCCGCGGCGGAGCTGTATGACGTCACGACCTCACTCGCCCAGCGGATCGGGCACTCTGACGTCGAGATCGGGGCGATCGCCGGATCCGGGCTTTCGCTGCTCGCCCAGGGGAAGGCGGAGCCGGCCCGGGAGAAGTTCGAGACGGCCGGGGAGCGCATGCGGTCACGGACCGACTGGTTTCAGGGGCGCGAGCTCGTGGAGGCGCTCGGCGTCCACGTCGGGGTTCGTGACGGGCGCGGGGTTGAATCGTTAGCCAAGTTCGAGCATGCTCTGGTATTGGCCGAGGGAAGCGACCTCTACGTTGCGGCCTGGCTCACAGCGGCCTGTTCCGAAGCGTTGTATGATGTAGCGAGGGAGCGGATCCGGGAGGTCGCGGGCACGTATATGAACCGGGTTCGTGAGATGGGCTACACCGAGATCAATCGGAAGCTCGAGGATATTCTGGCCCGGACATAACGACCTAGTGACCGGTCAGAACTACCGAAATTGCTTGAATCGCGGCAACGCGTACTTGGTGAGCTCGCTACAGTAAGTTGTTACTGGATAATGGTTTATGTCGTTGGTGAGAACTGCTGAGCGTGCTGGTACGAGGCGTGCTTTAGATAGGGTCGCAAGTCATGTTTCTTCCCCTTCAGGACTAACCCATGTTTCGCTCGAATCGTTCGTTCATGAGGCTGACTCTGACAGCCGCGGTCATGCTGCTCGCAGCGTGCTCTGCGGCAGATCAGGCGGTTGCGCCAGCGGTGAAGCAGTCCGCTCGCCCGGCCGGTGCCCCCTCGCTGGACGTGATCACCAATGCAGTCGCGACGGATTCGTTGTCGGCGGACTTCACGGTGACGCCATCGGGCGGCATGTTCGTACTTGGTAGCAATGCCGTCTACTTCCCGGCCAACGCGATCTGTAACCCCGAGACCTCGAGCTACGGCCCGGGTACCTGGGACAATGCGTGCGAGCCGCTCGATCACGCGATCAACTTCCATGCGGAAGTCCGCCGCGACGAGAGTGGGAACCGGTGGGTCGACTTCACGCCTGCGGTGCGGTTCGTTCCGGCGAGCAACGCAAGCCAGACCGTCTGGATGATGATGAAGACGGGTGTCGACGTCACTTCCGAGAACTACTCGCAGTTCGGCATGGAATGGATGCCGACTAGCTCGCCCGATGTGACCGTGCATGAGGCGTCGTCGGATTCCGACCTGAGGAGCTACGTCGACATTCAGCGTGACATTGTGTTCCGCCGCGTGAAGCACTTCAGCGGATACATCGTGATCACGGCGAGGGCTTCGACCGAAGGCCTGCTCGAAGACACCATCCCGCTCTGGTAAGGTGACCCCAGATGACTACCTCGCCTCTCCATGCTGACATTCCGCGGACCGGTCGCTGACCGGTTGCGATGACTCGAAAGACAAAAGGGCGTGCTCACGTGAGCACGCCCTTTTGGTTTGTGTGACGCGCGCGCCGGCTCAACGACGGAGCACGTAGCCGACGCCGCGGACCGTGTGGAGCAGCGGAGGCAAACCCTCCGTGTCGATCTTCTTGCGCAGGTAGTTGATGTAGACGTCGACGACATTCGTCGACGGCTCGGCGTCCTGCCGCCAGACATGCTCGGTGATCTGATCGCGCGTCAGCTCGCGGTCTGCGTTCTTCATCAGGTATTCGAGCAGCGCGTACTCGCGCTGCGTGAGTGCGATGTCGCGAGCACCGCGACGCACCTGGCGTGACATCGGATCGAGCACGAGGTCGCCAACGCGAAGCTTGGCGTCGTCGTCGCGCAACGTCGCCCGGCGCAGCAGCGCCTTCACGCGGGCGAGCAGCTCCTCGGTATCGAATGGCTTCGCCAGGTAGTCGTCGGCGCCGGCGTCGAGCCCCGTCACCTTGTCCGAGACGGTGTCGCGTGCCGTCAGCATGAGCACCGGCGCACGAAAGCCGCGCCGGCGAAGCTCGGCCGCGACATCGAGCCCGGATCGCTTGGGAAGGCCGATGTCGAGAATGACGAGCGCCGGCGAGGTATCGAGCGCGGTCGTCAACGCCGTATCGCCGTCGTAGGCTCGGCTGATGGTGTAGCCGTTGCTCGAGAGCGTGTGTGCAATCACCGCGAGCACGTCGCGATTATCCTCGACGACGAGAATCGTCGGAGCGGCGTCGTTCGCGGGCATTCGCCAAAGCTATCCCTCCCCCACCTAACGGCAAGGCGTGGTTTCCCCGGGCGGTCGCAGGCCGTCGCCCTGACGACGTGGGGCGCGTGGCAGCGCGATCCGAAAATCCCCCTTGAGTGGGCGCGGCCGCGGCGCTTTGTTTACGGCGTGTCGAGTGAACGCAACATCAGATTCGCGATCCAGCGCGGCGCTCGCGCCGGCGCGGTCGCGGCCGCAGCGGCTACCGGGGCGATGCTCGGCTTCGGACTCCGGGGCGGAATCGCGGCGCGCCCGTTCAACGCCGCCGCCGCACTCGTCATGGGGAACCGGGCGCGCGGCGTGTGGGGATTCGTTCCCAGCGTGAGCCTGGTCGGCGAGATGGTGGTCGTGGTCAGCTGCGTGACCGTCGGCGCACTCTGCGCGACGCTGCTGCAGTTGACGCCGAGCGAAAGCCGCGTGCGCCATCCGCGACTGTTCGCTTTCGCCGCCGCGCTCGTGGCCGCGCTCGCGGCGCTCCTCCTCCTCGTTGCACACGCGCCGGATTTCGTCGGTGCGTCGCCGGCCGGCGCTCTCTCCCACGCACAGGGTGCGGTGCTCTCGATCATCGTTTCGGTCGCGTACGCATCGGGCATGGGGCTTGCTCGTTAGGCCATTTGCCGAGCAGAAAACCGTTCCGGCCGAGGGGACATGACATCGAAAACATGCGAGCGAAGGCAGCGGAACCTCAACGCGGCGCATGGGTTCGAGAGAGCGTACCCTGAACGACCCCGCGCACTGCCTATGGTAGGCAGCCGGCGCGTTCTCGTTGCAGAACGCGTGAAACGGAGGGGAGATGCAAGTGGCAGGGGAAGAGCGGGCACCGCTCAAGGAGGGAGGAATGGACGTCCTCGTGATGTTGGAGGACGGCTCGGACCACCCGCAAGTGCTCGCGCATGTGAATTCCGTGCCCTCGTCGCTCGATGCCGAGCGCCCGTCGCGAGACGTGGTGACTCTGTATGGTGAGCCGAGCCCGGAATCGCTTGCGCTGGTGCTGGCGGCCGCGGTCGAGAGCCATCGGTCGGCTCATGACCATGCGGACGCGATCCGCCATCTCGGCGTCTGGGCCGAACGTGGCGCAATCGGGGACGCAGCGTGGCGTGATGGTGCCACGGGTCAGCTGATGACGCAGGACATGGATATCCCGCTCGAGATTCTGAACGCGACCGCTGGGCGGCTGCTTTCCGAATGCGGGCAACTGATCCGTCGTCTCGCCGCCGGGCTGACGATGCCGGATTGGCCAGAGGGCGCGCGTCGCGCGATCACCATCTCGCTCGGCCCCGTCATCGACATGACGGCCGGCGCCCGCGCGCGGCTCGACAACATGCTCGACACTGTTCGCGAAGCGGATGGACTAACCTTCGAGTACGAGGGAGACTGAATCGAGCGTTCCTGGTCCGAGTAGTGGGCGGTAAGCGGTAAGCGGTAAGCGAACGGCGGGCCGAGGGTCTTACTCTCGGCCCGCCGTCTGTTTATCGCCCGCACTGTGACAGCGTTGATCGGACTGCTTGACGCGAGGCCGCCGATTCGACAGGGTACAGCATCGACAACAGGAGGGTGCCCATGCGGGACTACGAAGCACGAGCGATCAGGAACGTCGCGGTGGTGGGACACGGTGCGAGCGGGAAGACCACATTGGTCGACTCGCTCGCATTCGTTTCTGGGTCGAGCCGCCGACGAGGTTCCGTGAAGGAGGGCACCGCACTCACCGATGGAACCCCGGAGGAGATCGAACGCCATTACTCGATCAACGTCGGATGCGCGATCGCGGAGTGGATGGACACGAAGATCAATCTCCTCGACACCCCGGGCTACGCCGACTTCGCGGGGGACGCGATTGCCGGACTGGCGGCGGCCGACGGCGCCCTCGTCGCGGTGAGCGCCGTCTCGGGAGTGGAAGTCGGTACCGAGCGGATGTTCCGTGAAGCAATCGACCGGCGCGACCCGGTGCTCTTCGTGATCACGATGATGGACAAGGAGCACGCCAGCTTCGACCGGACGTTCGCCTCCATCCGCGACAACCTGACGCCGAACGTCATCCCGGTCGAAGTACCGTTAGGCGAGGGAGCGGCCTGCCGGGGAACGCTCAACCTCTTTACCGGCCGCGCGCAGCTATACGGGCCGCGCGGGGCGGTGACCGAAACCGACATCCCGGCCGAGGATCGCGAGCGATTCGATCGCTATCATCGCGAAATGCTGGAGACCATCGCATCCACCGACGACTCGCTGCTCGAGCGCTATCTCGACGGCGGCGAGATCTCACGCGAGGAAGAAGTGGTCGCGATGAAGGAAGGGATGAAGCGCGGACAGATCTTTCCGCTCTTCTGCTGCTGCGCCGAGCGAGACCTCGGCACCGCGAACGTGCTGACACGGCTCGTCGAGCTGATGCCGTCGGCGTACGAGATGGAAGAGCTGCATGCCTTCCACGGCGCGGAGGGCGAGCACGAAGTCGAGATTCATCCCGACGACAAGGCGCCCTTCACCGCCCAGGTGTTCAAGACACTCTCCGAGCCGCACGTTGGCGACGTCTCGTTTTTTCGCATCCTCTCGGGGACGGTCGAGAACGGGGCGGAGGTGTTCAACGCCTCGCGCGGCGCCGCGGAGAAGCTCGGCCATCTCTCGGTCGCCCAGGGGCGCGAGCGATTCGAGATGCCGCGCCTGCGGGCCGGCGACGTCGGCTGCGTCGCCAAGCTGCGGAACACGCACACCGGCGACACGCTGTCGACGCGCGAACACCCGGTGCGACTGCCCGCGCTGCGCCTGCCGGAACCGTTAGTCACCTTCGCGGTGCATGCGACATCGCGCAGCGACGACGAGAAGCTCCAGGCCGGGCTGCATCGGCTGCACGACGAGGATCCGACCCTCGAGCTCCACTACAACCCGGAGACGCACGAGACGCTGCTGAGCGGTCTCGGTGAGCGGCACCTCGAAGTCGCACTGGCAAAGCTGCGCCGAAAGGCAGGAGTGGTCGCAGGCTTGAGCGCGCCGAAGATCGCGTACCGCGAGACGGTGCGCGCCCGCGCCGAGGGCCAGGGCCGCCACAAGAAGCAAACCGGAGGGCGCGGACAGTTCGGCGACTGCTGGGTGCGGATCGGCCCCGCGCAGCGCGGTGACGGAATCCGATTCGAGGATCGAATCAGCGGCGGCGTGATCCCGAGCAAGTACATCCCCGCGGTGGAACGGGGGATCAACGAAGCGGCCGTGCGCGGCGTGCTCGCCGGCTTCCCGATGGTCGACTTCAGGGTCGAGCTCTTCGACGGCTCGTACCACTCGGTGGACTCCAACGAGATGTCGTTCAAGATGGCGGGAATCCTCGCGTTCAAGGAAGTCGCGAGGAAGTGCAAGCCGGTACTGCTCGAGCCACTCGACGAGCTCGAAGTGGAGACGCCGGACGATTACCTCGGCGACGTACTCGGCGACCTCTCGTCGCGCCGCGGTCACGTGTTAGGCACGGAGCCCGCGGGGACGCGCCGGACCCGAGTGCGGGCGACGGTGCCGGAGTCGGAGATTCACCTCTACGCGACACAGCTGCATTCACTCACCCACGGCCGCGCCACCTTCAAGCGGCGGTTCAAGCAATACGAAGAAATGCCGGGCGAAGCGGCGTCACGAGTGATCGCGGAGCACGGAGAGGGGAAGAGCGCGCAGGTGTGAATTGAGCGCTCGAGGGGTGGCGGACGCGCGGAGGCGGTGATGGCATGACGCTTCGTGCGAGCAGATTGCGTCATGGCAAACAACAAGGACCCGCTGACCGCTGCGATAATTGGTGCCGCGATTGAAGTGCACCGGATGCTCGGTCCCGGACTGTTCGAAGCTGTTTACGAAGAGTGCCTGGCGTGGGAATTGGAGAATCGATCGATTCCAATTCGCCGGCAGGTTCCGGTTCCGGTCACGTACAAGGGCGTGAAGTTCGAGGCGTCGTATCGGGTCGACTTGCTGGTAGATGAGCGGGTCGTTGTCGAGGTCAAAGCCGTCGATCGGACCGCCGCGGTGCACGATACGCAGGTGCTGACCTATCTGAGGATGCTCGACGCCGAAGTTGGACTGCTGCTCAACTTCAATACGAGTGTGTTGAAGGATGGAATAAAGAGATTCGTGAACAGCGCTGGACGGGGGGAGGGCGAGTTGGGAGACAGCAACCGCGCCGCAGAGACGCAGAGGCGCAGAGGACTCGCAGAGAACAGCCCTGGAGGCTGAGTCCATCGCGCGGGGGGTCCTGAACTGCTTTGGGGCAAGCGGGGTGAGTCCATCGCGGCAGTCCTGAACTGCTTTGGGGCAAGCGGGGTGAGTCCATCGCGGCGGGCCCGAAGTGCTTTGGGGCAAGCGGGGCGAGTCCATCGCGGGGGAGCCTGAACTGCTTTGGGGCGAGCGGGGGGAGTACATCGCGGGGGGCCTGAACTGCTTTGGGGCGAGCGGGGGGAGTCCATCGCGGGGGGCCTGAACTGCTTTGGGGCAAGCGGGGTGCGTCCATCGCAGCGGGGCGACACGCAGTAACTAACTGGGGGCACGCGTGGAGAGATGATCTCCCCACCGCGTGCCCCAAGCTGTTCGGCTGCGGTGCAATCGAGGCGGCCCAAGCCGTTCCGCCCATGCAGTTCTCTGCGAGTGCTCTGCGCCTCTGCGTCTCTGCGACGCGGTTCCGCAGTTCTCCCGCTTTACCCGTTCGCCGACTTTCTCTTCCGCCGTCCTCGCCCACCCGACGCCGCGATCTCGATCGGCACGATGTCCGGCGTCTCGCTCGTCTCTGGTGCGCAGGCGGGGTTCGCGACGCGGGGCTGCTTGTAGGTGAAGCGCTTGCCCTCGTAGTTGCGGAAGATCACTTCGTCGTCGGTGATCTCCTCGACGTACTCGGGAAGAAGTGGGACCTTGCCGCCGCCGCCGGGGGCGTCGATCACGAAGTGCGGGACGGCGAGGCCCGACGTCCAGCCGCGGAGGGCCTTCACGATCTCGAGACCTTTCTGGACCTGGGTGCGGAAGTGCTCGCCACCGGCGACCTGGTCAGCCATGTAGATGTAGTAAGGCCTAACGCGTGCCTTGAGAAGCTCGTGCATGAGCTTCATCATCACTTCCGGGCTGTCGTTCACGTCCTTCAGCAGCACCGTCTGGCAGCCGAGCACGACGCCGGCGCGCGAGAGCCGGTCGAGGGCGGCCTTCGACGCCTCGGTCAGTTCGCTCGGGTGGTTGAAGTGCGTGTTCATGTAGATCGGGTGGTACTTCTGCACCATGTCGCAGAATTCGGGCGTGATCCGCTCGGGCAGATGCGAGGTGATGCGGCTGCCCAACCGGATGATCTCGACATGCGGGATCGCCCGGAGATTCTGGAGGATGTACTCGAGACGACGGTCGGACAGCATCATCGGGTCGCCGCCGGAGAGGATGACGTCGCGCACCTCCGGGTGGTCGCGGATGTACTGGAAGGCCGACTCGTACTGATTGAGCGGGATCTTCTCCGGATCGCCGACTTTCCGGCGACGCGTGCAGAAGCGGCAGTAGCTGGCGCAGACCGGGCTCACGAGAAAGAGCACGCGGTCGGGATAGCGGTGCGTGATGTTCGGAACCGGGGAGTCGGCGTCCTCGTCGAGCGAGTCGATGACGCCGTCGACGATGTCGAGCTCCTTCGTCGTCGGGACGTACTGGTTCCACATCGGATCGCCGACCGCCTTGATCTGGTCGAGGGCGGCGGGGGTGATCCGCATCTGGAAGTTCTCGAAGGCGGGCCGCAGCGCCTCGACGTCGATGACGTCGTGGCCGAACTTGTCGGCGAGCTTCGTGAGACTATCGATGCTGCCTTCCCGCAGGATTTTCTGCCAGTCACTCATTGCTGCACCGCTCCCCGCCCGCTGGGCGAGTTGAGAATTCCCTGAATCCGCTTGGTGAAGATGACCCGGTCGTCTCCGGGTGCGTAGAACTCGCGCATGCGCGCGGCCTCCGCATAGCCGCGCTTCTCATAGAAGGCGCGGGTCGGAGCGTACTCGGGTCGGGACGAGGTTTCCACGACCAGCAGTCGCGCGTTGAGTCGCTCGAGCCGCTGTTCGACCTCGGTGAGAAGCCGCGTTCCCCCGCCGGTGCCCTGCGCCGCCGGATCGATCGCGATCCAGTAGAGATCGAAGGTGCGATCGGTATCGGGCGTCGGGCCATAGCAGGCATAGCCCACCAACTCGTCGTCCGCGGCGAACGTGCCAACGAACGAGTAGGAAGAGTCGGCAGGGACGGAGGTGTCGCGCGGGAAGCTCCCGTCGAACAGCTCGAGCGCGACGTCGATCTCTTCACCGCGAAAGACGCCGGTGGCGTCGAGGATGCTGGCGACGCGGGATCGATGGGCGGAGACAAGCTCGCCAACGTGTGACCGGGTTGCCGATTGATTACCCACCTAACGCTGTCCCCCTCCCACGGCGAACAGGTCCAGCGCCGCCGGATCGGGCGCCCCAGCGATTCCGGACAACCGCTGCGCGAGCTCCCAGCGCTCGGCCACCGAGGGCACACCATGCGCGCGGGCCAGTGCGTGCTCGCAGACGGCGTGAATGAGGCCGGGGTAGTCGAGCCCAGCGACGCCAGCCATGCGCGCGAGACCTGCGTCGGGCGAGATGTCGGGATTCGCGTTCACCTCGAGCAGCCACGGCCTCCCGGCGGAGTCGACGCGGAAGTCGACGCGGCCGTAGCCGCTGCCTCCGACGGCACGCCACGCCCGCAGCGCGATGCTCTTCAACTCCGCGGTCAGCTCGGGCGGCAGGTCGGCGGGGCAGCGTGGCACCGAGCCGAGATCTTCCTCGGACCCGCTGAGCCACTTCGACTGATACGAGACGATCTTCCACATTCCCTTCGGCATCCCCGCGAAATCGATCTCCGCGATCGGCAGTGCGGTCTCGCCGAGGATTCCGACGTTCACTTCGCGTCCGTCGATGAAACGCTGGACGAGGACTTCCTCCCAGCGCGCATGCATCGCGCTGACGCGATCGCCGAGTGAGCGGAGATTGCGAACCACGGAGCGCTGTTCGACTCCGATCGACGCGTCTTCTGCCGCGGGCTTCGCGATCGCCGGGAAGCCGACGGGGGGAAGCTGTCCGCCCGGCGTGACGATGCCGAACTTCGGAACGGGAAGGCCGAGCGACGCGAGGAGCGTGTTCACGACGTGCTTGCGGAGGCAGACGGCGGCGGTGTAGCTGCTCGCGCCCGTGTACGCGACACCCATCAACTCGAGTGCGGAGATGACCGCGGGCTCGAGTGCGCCAACGCCGTCGATGCTCTCGCACAGGTTGAAGACCAGGTCGAACTTCGCGCGGCGGACGCGCTCGACCCAGCGTCCATCGGGGTTCACGGGGACGCGAACGACTTCGTTCCCGGCCGCGGCAAGCGCGGCTTCGACGGCTTCGATCGTATCGAGGATCAGAACGTCCGGCGTCCTCCCCAGCGCGGACAGTCCGTCGAACAGCACGGCGACCTTCATTTTGTCCTTCTTCGTGTCGTCAGGCAGAGGCCACGGCTCGCCGAGCGAACGGGCGAGCGAGATGACCTGGCAGGGAGATTCCCTGCCGCTCGGCGGCGTGGCGCAGACAGGACTGAATGAGCTCGTCGTAGCTCAGTCCCGCCGCGCGCGCGGCCTTCGGGAAGCACGAGTTGTCCTCGGGATTGGGAAGAATCCCGGGGAGAGGATTGACCTCGACGACGTTCGGCGTGCCGCCGGCGTCGAGGCGAACATCGATGCGCGACCAATCGCGGCAGCCGAGCACGCGATAGGCGCGGAGCACCACGCTCTCGATCGCGCGACGCTTCACGTCGGTGACCGGGGCGGGGCAGAAAAACATCTCGAGCGGATTCTCCGGGCGATCCCAGAGCCATTTCGCTTCGAAGCCATAAATCGGAAGCGCACCCTCGGGGAGCGCGGCGAAGTTCATCCCGACCAGCGGGAGAACGGTCGCATTGTCGCCGTTGCCAAGGATGGCGCAGGTGAACTCATCGCCGGGGAGGAACTCCTCGACGAGCACCGGCTGCCGATACGTCTCGAGGAGAAAATCGATCTGCTGCTCCAGCTCCTGGAGCGAGCGGCAGAGATTCTTCTCGGTGATTCCCTTGGACGATCCCTCGTGAACCGGCTTGACGAAGAGCGGCAGGTGGAGCGGCCGCTCGCTCGGCACGACGTGCGCCTTGGTGACGTGATGGACCGTGCGAATGCGCGAGCGCAGCGCCGGAATCTCCTCGGCACTGCTGATCAGGGCGAACGCCGCGGTCGGCACGCCGTGATAGGCAAGGACCTCCTTCGTGCGCGCCTTGTCGAGACAGAGCGAGAGCGTGAGCGGATCGCTGCCCGAGTAGGGGATGCCGAAGAACTCGCAGATCGCCGGGACGTGCGCTTCGCGGTTCACGCCGCGGAGCCCCTCGGCGATGTTGAAGACGACGTCGGGGCGCGCGTCTCGCAGCGCCCCGGGGAAATCGGCGGTCGCCTCGAGACGAATCACCTCACCGAGGAGCCCAAGTGCATCGGCGACGGCGTCGATGGTCGCGACAGAATCCCACTCGGCGAATTCGTCGGTGGAGTCGGAGGCCAGCGCGGCGGTGGCGCTTGCGGAACGGGAGGCGCGGTCAGGCGCCCCATGCGAGGCGCTCGCGGAAGGCGCGGCGTCTCGGGGCGACAGGGCTGGGGCGCTACTGGGAGGCTCTTCGTCGGGGCGGGGACCCTCGACATCACCGCCGTCTCGCGGTGCCTCTTGGTCTGGCTTCTGATTGTAGGCGAAACCGATTCGCGTCATCCGATGCCGGTGAGGTGGTCGCGAGGACAAAGCGCAACTCGAATGCCACCAGTAGTGCGGAGCGCAAAGTACGCGCGCCGATTTTTTCTCGCAATGATTTTCTACACGATCGCGAAAAAAAGATCCAATTATTTTTTCGCGTGGGCGATCGAGAAAACTTTTCTCGGCCGTCGCACCGTTCTCACTGGGATGGACGAGGGCGCCCCTCGCCGGTAACGGCGCCGCGGCGAGGCGCCGCGTCCCGTGCGATCAGACTTTGTGGTAGCCGAGTCGAGCTGCCTCACGGCGATCGTCGGCGGTGTAGATCTCGAAGTCGGCGAAGAAAGCCGGCGCTTCCTGCTGGAGGAGCCGGATCAGCGCGACGGCACAGCGGCGGATCTCCAGCTCGGCCCCCTCACCCGAGCGCAGCTCGAGCATCGTCCGCCAGGCGCGCGCGTTCGCGGTGACGACGATCTTCGTCTCGGTGGAGTTGGGAAGAACTCCGCGTGCCGCCTCACGGGCCATCTTCCGGCGATGGACCTTGTCCGCGACCCATGCGTAGCGCTCCATGAGCTGCTCGACGAGAGCGACATAGCTCGCGAGCGCACCCTCCATCTGTATCTGCCACGCCCGGGCGAGGGCGTCGTCGCCGATCATCGCCGGAGGGATGACGAAGTGCGCGTCGCTCTCGTCGACGTAGCGCTGCGAGAGCTGCGAGTAGGCGAAGCCCGCCCGGTGGCGGACCAGCTCATGGGTGAGCGATCGGCTCACTCCCTCGAGGAGGACAGAATAGTTCGCGTGCTCGAGGACAGACCCGTGCCCCTGCTTCTTGATGTTCTCGAGGTAGTCGCGCGTGTTGCGCTGCGCCGGATTTCGCTGGCTCATGTAGCAAAGTCGTCCCGCATACTCGGCGAGACGCTCGCCATCGGTGCTCTCACCGAGCCAGACGACGGGAAGATGGCTCGGCTCAGTGAAGACAGGCCGGGCGAGTAGTGTGATTCGGGGCTCAGAGAAAAACATGCTGGGCTGGCTTGGGACACTGCGAGAGAGATGAGCAAACCGCGACGGCGGCGCGACGCGGCGTCTGCCGACGGTGGCGACGGAGCAAGCTACCTGTCCAGAAGCTCGAGGCGAAAGGCCGAGTATGCGCGCGCCTGTTCGACGTGGTCGAGGGCGCGACGGGCGCTCGGCGAGAGGGGAGCGAGCGCGGGATCGTACTTCACGTCACCGATTCCGATGTCGTCGGCAAGAGCGACCTTCGCGCCGGGGTTGAGGATTCCCTGCGGATCGAACGCTCGCTTCACGAGCGCGAAGCGCTCGACGATCTCGCCGCCCCAGACGGCGCGGAGGAACGGCGCGCGCAGTCGCCCGTCGCCATGCTCGCCGGCGACAGTGCCGCCGAGTGAGGCGACGAGCGCGGTGACCTCGGCGAGCAGCGCGTCGACGCGCGCCCGCCAGTCGGGGCGGCGGACGTCGACGAGCGGGTTCACGTGAATGTGCGCATCGCCGGCGTGGCCGAAGATCACTCCGCGAATCTGCTGGCGCTCGAGCGCCGCGCGGACGCCGCGGACGTAGTCGGCGAGCCGAGACGGCGGGACGGCGCCGTCCTCGATGAACTGCATCGACTTGAGCGAGGGGTCGAGCTTCGCGAGGATCGGGCTCGCCGCGTGGCGCAGTGCCCAGAGCTGCGTCTCGGCCTCGGTCGTGTCGGCGACGCGCACCGCGGTCGCTCCGGCGTTCGTGCAGGCGGTGCTGATCGCCGCGATGGCTCCGAGAGCGGCAGCGGCGCTGCTGGCTTCCGTTTCGGCGATGACGACCGCCTCGGTCGCGAGAGGGATCTCGACGGGGAGGGGACCGGCGGCCGCGATGTCGAGGAAAGTCTTGTCGAGAAGCTCGCACGCGCTCGCGCCGGCGGCGCGGGCCACCGCTGCGGCATCGACCGCGGTTTCGAGCGAAGGGAAGGCGGCGAGCAGGCTCGCGGTCGCGGCAGGAATCGGCTGGAGGATCAGCTGGACGCCGACGAAGATCGCAAGCGTGCCCTCGCTTCCGACGAGCAGGTCGACCAGATCCTCGTCGCTGCCGCCACCGCGCGCCCAGTCGGCGATGCCGTAACCCGAAGATTCCTTGCGGACGCCGGGGTGGCGAGAGGGGCGGTCGGCTTCACGGCGGCGGAGCTGCGGGGCGGCGTCGGCGAGGAATCGTGTGACGGCCGGCACGTTAGGCGCGGATTCTCCCCGGCGGACGAGGGCGCGCGAGCCGTCGGCGAATACGCAGTCGATCGCTGCCACCCAGCGGCGGGTGGCGCCCACGGAGACGGTCCGGGCCCCGGCGGCGTTGGTCGAGGTCATCCCGCCTAACGTGCAGAACGACCAGCTCGAGGGGTCGATCGGGAAACGAAGCCGATGCGGCAGCAGCGCGGCGTTCAGTGCGCCGAGAAGGACGCCGGGGCCGACGTGCACGCGGCGAGCGGAAGCGTCGACGGGGCCGATATCCGAAAGCCGGCTCAGGTCGACGATCACCCCGTCGCCGATCGCGCCTCCGGCCATGCTGCTGCCCGAGCCTCGCGGAACGAGCGCCGCGCCGGTCGCGGCCGCCCAGCGGACCAGGGTGACGACGTCGCCGGCGTCGGCGGGGACCGCGACCGCGCGGGGCAGCCGACGCTGGATGCCAGCCGCTTCGGCGTAGACGCCCCGGGCGTCGTCATCGTCCCGGATGATCCCGCGGAAGCCGGGAACGGCCAGCCCGGCCGGCTCAACGTTAGGCACCGGATGCCTGGGCCGTCGGGCGCGAGCGAGCTGGCAGCACGAGCGGTCGCTTGCTGACGCGGGCCGCGAGCCAGCGGAGCCCGCGGTTGCTGCCGACGAGGAGCAAGCCGGTGGTCATCAGTGCCCGGACCTCGGCGCGGGAGATCTTGACGGTGCCGCCGGGCCGGAGCATCGCGTCGGTGCGAGTGAGCTCGCGGAGCGTCGCATAGGCGAACAGCAGCGGCAGCAGGCAAAAGGCGCGAATGCGCACCGCGCGCCGCGGAAGGGCGGTGATGTACGCGAGCGACGCGTCGAGATCGCGCGAGGCGAGCGCGATGAGCTCCTCGACCGCCGCGTGATTCCGCGCGATGTACTCGGGGTCCAGCAGGGTCTCGTGGCTGCTGCCGTGCGCGCGCAATGAATTCTCCGGGATGTAGATCGCGTTCTCGTGCGTCGCGTCCCAGGGAATGTCCTTGAGGATGTTGACGGTCTGCAACGCTTCGCCGAAGTCGCGGCAGCGGCGCCAGAGCGCACGATACTCGGCCAGTCCGATGCTCGAGCTGTGCTCGTGCCACAGATCGGTGAGAAGATTCCCGACCGTGCCGGCGACGTAGTAGCAGTACTCCTTGTACTCATCGATGGTGCGGATGCGGATGCCGTGCGGATAGAGCCGCACGAACTTCTCCATGCCATGCACCATCTCGCTCACCCAGTGGCGGACGCGAAGCCGCGAGAATTCCGGCAGCGCATGGTAGACGGCGAAGACCTGGGGTGCTCCCCGCACCAGCTCGACGTGCGCAGACTCGCCGGCGACGAGCTCATTCGCCGCGGTCGCGAGGGTGAGCGACTTCTCGGGATCGTCGAGCGCAGCGCGAAAGAGATGCAGGAGCGCGGCCTTTCGTTCGACGGTGGCGGAGTGATCGTCCTCGATCGTGTCGGCGATGCGGCAGAGGAGGTACGCCGAGAGGACGGCGTCGTTCAGGGTGCCAGGGAGGAGGCGGATCGAGAGGGCGAAGGTGCGCGAGACGGCCGGGAGAATCGCGCGGCAGAAGGCCAGCGACTCGGGGGGAGGGCGGCGGAGGGGAACGGTCGTTGCCCCGGTTCGTAGTGGCGCGGTCTGCACGATGGGGAAAAGATAACCGTGACGGGCGACTGAGGTCAGAGACGAGGGATGCTCATGAGGGGCAGAGACGAGGGATGCTCAGGAGGCGTACTGCAGGGGCATGAGGGCACACGGGCACGAGGCAGGGGAGCGGCCATGAGTCACAACTGCGAATCCTGGTTAGGGGCGGAACTACAACTGCGTGAGGCGTATGGCGACGAAGCTCGATAAGGCGATGAAGCGAGAACTCGAAGTGGAGGGGAAGCTCTACACCGTTACCATCAGCCCTGAGGGGGTGAAGGTGGTGGAGAAGGGAAAACGCAACGGGCACGAGTTGCCGTGGAGCACGATCATCTCAGGTGACGCAGCGCTGACGCGGGATCTCAAGGTTTCACTCGACGCATTTGCGTTGGAGTAAGCGAAGCGAATCGAGATCGGTCGCCACAAATGACTGCGGCCCGCCGACGATGGCGGGCCGTAGTCATTGCAACATCGGTGGCTCTTCTTCAGATGCCGAGCGTCGCGGGGCGCGGAGCTTCGCCGG
>JANMAM010000195.1:0-2686 GCA_031359795.1 Gemmatimonadaceae bacterium | reverse complement strand
AAGGCGGGCGACCAGCGTGCCGCCTAACGCGGTTGCGGGCGTGAGAACTCCGCCGCCCGGCGGCAGCGAATCGGCGTCGAGCGCGAGGGCCAGTGCCGATTCGCAAAGGAAGCGCACCGTCGCCCGGTTCCCCGGGTCGCCCTGATGCTTGATGGTGCAGCGCATCTCGCGTCCGTCCTCGCCGATGCCCAGCAAGTCGGCCCGAAACCAGCCCCGGTCCATCGACTCCGCTGACGGGCCGGCGCCCGGGCGGAGCAGCGATGTGAAGAACCGCCTGCCTAACGCGGTACGAAACGCCGCGTCGATCGCCCCGAGCAGCGCGGTCACAGCGATCGCCTTGACCGGCGCGAGCAGGCCGCCGTAGCGCTGGTACTCCTGGTACACGAAATCCCTTCCATAGGGCGCACCGCGCTCGGCGAAGAGCGCTGCACTTCGCCTGACGATCCGCGTGTTGATCACGCCCATCAGGAACGGGCCGACCCACGATCCGGCGCGCGGATCACGGAACGGCGCGCGCACGTCGCCGCTCTGTCGCTGCTGCCGGTCCGAGTGCTCGACCGCTGGATCGAGAAGGAATGGGTCGGCGAGCGCGGCTCGCCCCGACGCGTAGATGTTGGCCATCGACGCAATCGTGCCGCCGTTGAACCCGCCCGTCCCGCGGTACCAGGCGCGCACTTCGGCGGTGCCGGTTCCCGCCTCACGGAGCGCGTGCACGAGCACGAACGTCCCGATGTCCGCGGGCACCGAATCGAATCCGCAGCAGACAACGATTCGCGTACCGCTGGCGGCGGCGCGAGCGTGGTGGAGATCGATCATCTCACGAATCCACGGCGTCTCGCCGGTGATGTCGGCGTAGTGGGTACCGAAGCGGACGCACGCGTCGACGATTGGACTTCCGTAAAGGGCGAACGGCCCGGCCGTGCTGACGACGACGCGGGTTCGCGACACGAAAGCGTCCACGCTCGCCTGGTCGCGACTGTCGGCGACCAGCAACTCCACTGCGTCCGGCGCGAGCCCGGCCTCGGCCCGCACCAGCTCGAGCCTGTCGCGACTGCGCCCGGCGATCGCCCAGCGGAGGTGGGGCGGGGCGTGCCGGGTGAAGTACGCCACCGTCTGCCGTCCTGTGAAGCCCGTGGCGCCGAAGAGCACGACGTCGAATTGCCGGTCGCTTGCCATGCGTTGGTAGACGGTTGCGAGACCGCCCCGCGCACCGTCTGTTGACGGAAGCGGCAACGATCGTGGTGAGGGGGAAGCAGTGATGCGGACGGTTAGAAATATCACCATCGGCGACACGGCGCGACTCGTTCTCGCCGGCGCACTCGCGTTGGGAATCGCGCGCCTTGCGGGCGCGCAGGCGACGGCGTCCACTGCATCTCGGGGGCGTGCACCATCCCGTTCGATGCTCCTGCTTGGCCTGCGTTCGTACGATCCGCGAACGGTGGCGATCGAGACCATCGGCGACTCGGTGTCGATCAGATCGGGGTTCGGCCTGATCGTGCCGCGGCGCAGCGGATTCTGGCGGGTTGGCATCGGGGAGCCGACCGCCGACATGGCGGGGTACCGTGGCCGAGTGTTGGCGAAGCAGGGCCTGGACAGCCTGCTCTCCGACGCGGCGATCGACTCGCTGCGGGAGGCCGCGTCGAACCGCGCCGCGGAGCAATCGAGCGCCAGCGACACGGCACCGCCGGTTGCGGACACCGCATCGTCGGCGGACGACTATGCGCCGACCAACATGCACGGCGAGCCACTGCACGAGGGCGAGTGCTTCGCCGAATTGGTGTGGGCCGCGCCGTCAGGCAGCTGGCCGTCGGGCCCGCCGAAGTTCGAATGCGAAGAGGACGAAACGTGGGGCGGCGAGGCCTCGCTCAGCTTCGTCGGCCCGCACCACGTGTCGGTATACCTCGGCGTGACCGCCGACGTCTCCTATTCCTTCCGCCGAGGTTCCGCGTTAGGCAGCCTCGACTCGCTTGCGGTGCGCGGTCTGCGGAGCCCGGACGACTCGCTCGGGCGCGCGGGATGGCCGCCAGCGAATGCGCGTACAAAACACGAGATCCGCCGCTGCGAAATCGAGTACGCTCAGGGAATGGGTCGCGGCGCCGACCCTGAACCCGACGAGTACAATGGCGACTATCAGGGGACCATCATCGAGCGCAAGCCCGGGCGCTGGGCCTATGCGCGCTACTACGCCAACACCTCCTACGCCGGCCGCGGTTCCGAGGGGATGTGCGACATGCGCGTGCCGGTGCCGGCGTCGGTCACCGGGTGGGATTCGCTGACCGTCCCGTGGGCGAAGATCAAGAAGCAGGTCCCAGGAGCGGTGGACGCGTTCTCGTCGCCGCGGGGTGACATTCTTGTCGTGGCAACCGCGCAGGAGGTCCGTGTGTACCGGGTGCGTGGCGCAACGATCGGCCGCCTGCTCGGGCGCGCGACGTGGCAGTCGAGCACCGGCTTCGAGTTCGGAGGCGGCATGCAGCCCGGTTACGTGGTGATGAGCCAGTGGGCGGTGGGGCAGGGCGCGGAGCGGTGGTCGCGCGAGCTCGCGCCCGTGCTGGTGCGGAGGGCGGTCGTGAGGCGGTGACGGCGTTGATAAGGGCGTGACGGGGGGTTAGGTTCCGACACTGTCCGCGGGGTAGTGCGGCGGACGGGACGTAGCGCAGCCCGGTAGCGCACCTGAATGGGGTTCAGG
>JANMAM010000164.1:0-18650 GCA_031359795.1 Gemmatimonadaceae bacterium | reverse complement strand
GCTCAAGGTCCACCCGCAACACCCGCCACTACGTGCCCGTCCTCTCCAGAAAATCAGCGATCCCGGCGAACAGCGCCGCCGGTTGCTCGACGTACGGCACGTGCCCGCACTGCTCGATCACGACGACCGGCGCGCCGAGTGTGCGCGCTCCCAGCTCCGACGACTCCAGCGGAATCGGATCCTGCCGTCCATGCAGGAATACCGTCGGCAGCCGTATTCCCTCCAGCTGACTGACGACATCAAAATCACCAAGCGAGCTCCACACCGACTCCTGGACGCGCCCCGTCACCCGAAATGGCGTCAGGTCTCGTGCGGCCCGCGGATCAGCAAAATAGCCTGCGACACTGAGCTCGAAGGCGCGCTGGCGGTACGCGTCCGGGTCCCGCTCGCGAAGCCCCGAGGCGGCCAGCTCCGCGCGCATCGCCTGGATCTCGCTGCCATTCTGCCGCCGCGCGAACTCGGCCTCGAATCGTTCCCGAAACTGCCGCGTGAGCGGGGCAGGGTCAATGAGAACGAGCGCCGACGGCAACGCGGCACCGTGCCCGGCACGGTTGATGGTCGCCAGCAGCGCGAGCAGCCCACCCCATGAATACCCGATCACCGCCGGCGGCTCGACCCCCAGCTCGGCGACGACCGCGTCGAAATCCTCGACGTGCGTGTGCCACGTGATCGGCGCGCGATCGTCGGTTTTTGACCGCCCGCCACCACGCTGGTCGTAGAAGATCAACTCGTGCGTCTTCGCCAGCTCGAGCATCTGCGGCAACAGATAATCATGACTCGCCCCCGGCCCCCCATGCAGCACGAGCAGCGGCGGCGCGCCCGGCGCGCCATACCGGCACCAGTACAGCGGAACGGGGGTCGTGGTCGTGAATCCGAACGAGGCCGGGGGAGGGATGGGTCGGGGCACGTCGCTGATTCGGGAAAAATATTCGGAACGAGTGGGGCTCGCCCCTGCCTAACGCGAGACCGGCTCCCCGCGATGGATCACCCCGCCTTTCATCACGAATTGCACCCGCTCCATGACGGTGATGTCCGCGAGCGGGTCTCCGGGCACCGCCACGATGTCGGCGAGCTTCCCGGCGGTGAGTGTCCCGAGGCGCGCATCCCACCCGAACAGCTTCGCCGCGTTCGACGTGCCAGCGACGATCGATTGCATCGGGGTCATGCCGCCCCACTGGACCATCAGCGTGAACTCGTGACCGTTCCTCCCGTGATCGCCGACGCCGGCGTCGGTGCCTAACGCGATCGGAACGTTGTTTCGCACCGCGAGCTTCACCGCCGTCCGCATCCCCGCCGCCGCGGCGAGTGCCTTCTGCCCGCGAAGCCCGGTCAGTCGGCCGCTTTTCGCCGCGTTCTCGACCATCTCGCCGGCGCTGATCGTCGGCACGAGGAAGGTGCCGTGCTGCGCCATCAGCTTCGCGCCTGCCTCGTCGAGGAATGACCCATGCTCGATCGACGCGACCCCGGCCTGCACGGCGAGCCGGATGCCCTCCGCACCATGTGCATGCGCGGCGACTTTCCGCTCGAGCTTCCGGGCTTCGTCGACGATCGCGCGCATCTCCTCGAGGGTGTACTGCGTCGCCCCGACGGCGTCTCCCTCGGAAAGCACGCCGCCCGTCGCGCAGATCTTGATCACGTCGGCGCCGTACTTCACCTGGTAGCGCACCGCCTTCCGCACTTCATCGACGCCGTCGGCGACGCCCGTTCGGTAGTCGTTGTCCTCGAGCCCGGGGCTCCACCCGTTCTCGTCGCAGTGGCCGCCGGTGATGCCGAAGGAATGTCCGGCATTTTGCATTCGCGGGCCGGGAACGGTGCCGGCGGTGACCGCCGCGCGCAGTGCCATGTCGTCGAATCCCGGTGCACCGAGCACTCGCACCGAGGTGAAGCCGGCCATCAACGTCCGGCGCGCGTTCTCGACGCCGACGATCGCCGCATAGCCGCGGTAGTCCTTCACCGTCGCGAGGTCGGAGGCGGGGTCGCCGAGCGATCGCCCGATGATGTGAACGTGCGAGTCCATGAAGCCGGGCAGCAGCGTCACGTTCCCGAGGTCGATCACTCGGGCGCCGGTTGGAATCGCGACCGACGCGGCCCTGCCGACCGCGACGATGCGATCGCCCGTCACCACCACCGCGGCGTCAGCGATCGCCGCCGCGCCCGTACCGTCGATCAATCGAGCGGCGCGAAGCACCACGCTCTCCGCCGCCGCAGGGGCCGCGCCGCCCTGCGCCCCCGCGGCGACCGTCCACCCGCCGATTGCCAAGGTGCCGACCGCCGCGAGGATCCCTTGCGCTGACGAGCGGGCGCGCGAACGACAAACGCGAGTGAAAATGGAGACCATTTTGTTGGTGGCGGGGGCGGTGTCCTGCAGGCCAGCGCGGAGTCGCGCAGGCGGGGGGATCAACGGTTCGGTATGTTACCGTCGAACTGGCGGGGTGGCCAGCAACGCCGGTTCGCCCGCCGCGGCGTCCGCGTGACGCTGGGGCCCGTCCGATGGTCTTGAATTGTCTGGCCTCCACTCACGCTGCGCACCCGATGGAGGGTGTTTTCGAATGGATTACTCGGTTACCCTGGCACGCCATTTCTCTCGTCTCGTTTGGCTCCTGCTGAACGAGAGTGCAAACATCGACGAGCAGAAAGCGGCGCTTCGGGCAACCGTGAGCGTGGCGAAGGACGGACCGGTCGTATTCGCGGCCCGCGACTGGCGGCTGACTGTCAACGGCACCGCGCTCGCCGACGCACTCACCGGCGTGCAGGATCTGACGGCGCAGATGATCGGGCACGCCGTCCATGAGATTCGGATCGACCGCGCCGCGGTCGCCGCCGACATCCTCGGCCTCGCTCGCATCCTCGCCGCCCAGCCGGTGCCAGGCGATGGTGGTGAAGCGGCCAAGGCACGCGTTGCCGCGCTCGGCGCGAAGACGGTCCGCATCGAGATCGCCGGCGTCTCAGGCGTCGCGGCGGCTACCCGCACCACCGGCAGCGTCGCCGTGGTCAGCCAGCCGGCAGCGGGCACGCGGTCGCCTAACGCGAGCGGTGCCGCCGGGAACGCGGCGAGCGCGAACACCGCCGATGCCGGCACGCGCCGCCGCGAGACGCCGCCTCCCGGGCCGGGGCTCGGCTTCATCGGTGAGGATTCGGGCAGCTATCTCGCCTTCGCCGCGCAGCAGCAGCCGAAGGGATCCGCCGAAGACCTCCTCAACCAGCTGAGCGCGACGAAGTCGGCCAACATTGCCAGCCGGCTGCTCGAGGACCTCGTCTTTGTCATCGAGAACGCGGCCCGCGAAGGGAAGCACGACACGGTCTCGAACGCGTTTCACGGCGTCGTCGCCCGCGAGGCTGCACTGGGTGACAACGACCTCAAGCGCGCGTATGTCATGGCACTCCGCCGGCTCACCAAGCCGACGCTGCTTCGCGCCGTCGCCACGATGCTGCCGCGGAAGCGCGATCGAGCCGAGGACTACATGATGGTCCTCGAGCGCTGCGGCGAAGATGGCGCTGATGCATTGATCGATCAGCTCACCGGTGCGCAGTCGCTCAGCGATCGGCGTGTCTTCTTCGACGCGCTCGTCAAGCTCCACGCCGGCGTGCCCGCACTGATCCACATGCTCGGCGATGCCCGCTGGTACGTCGCGCGGAACGCGGCCGACCTGCTCGGCGAGATGGCGGCCGAAGAAGCGCAGGCCCCTCTCTCCGAGCTGCTCAAGCACGACGACGACCGTGTGCGCCGTGCCGCGATCACCGCGCTGGCCAAGCTGTCGTCGCCCAAGGCGCTCGACTCGCTGCGGATCGCGATGCGCGACAGCTCGCCGCAGGTCCGGATGCAGGCCGCGTCAGGGATGGGCACGCGCAAGGGGCTGCGGTCGGCGGGTACACTTACCAAGGCGCTCGACGATGAGGGTGACCAGGAAGTGCAGCTCGCCATCGTCGCTGCGCTCGGACGGCTCGGAACGACCGACGCGGTGCAGCGGCTGATCAAGGCCGCGGAGCCGGCCGGTGGAATCTTCAAGAAGAAAGCGACGGCGATTCGCGTCGCTGCGGTGCAGGCGTTAGGCGAGGCGAGAACCCCAGCCGCGCAGAACGCGCTCCAGCACCTGCTCGACGACAAGGACAAGGAAGTGAAGCAGGCAGTGTTCCGCCTGCTCATGCAGGCGGGCGGCAAGGAAGCCTGACGGCCGTCGCTGGCACCATCGGTGCACCAGCGATCCCGAACCCTTGTCTTCGGAGTTTCACGATGAACGCGTTGCGAACCGCCGTCATGCTTGCCGCACTCAGCCTCGCCGGCACAGGCGGATGCGTTAGACCTGGGACGAAAGGAACGCCCGACGAGCCCACCTTCGTCCGCGTCGAGAACCAGGCGCTCTCCGACGCGACGGTCTATGTCTGGGACAACAGCACCCGTCGCCGGCTCGGCCGGGTGGGCAGCCTCTCGAACGAGACACTGCTCATCCCGTCATCGATGGTCTTCGGCGCGACACCGCTCCGGTTCCAGCTCGACTTCCTCGCCGGTAACCGCACTCCACTTACCGAGTCGATCACGGTCGTTCCAGGTGACACCGTGGTACTCCAGATCCCTCCGCAATAGTGCCGGGAAGTGGTGAACGCGCATCGGTCGGGCTAGGCAAGTCGGCGCCCCGCCGGAACACGAGCGCTGGCCTCGTACTGTTCCGCCGACACGGCGGCGCACTCGAGATATTCCTCGCTCACCCCGGCGGCCCCCTCTGGAAGGCGCGCGACACCGGGGCGTGGACCATTCCCAAGGGACTGATCGACACCGGCGAGGATCCGCTGGCCGCGGCGAAGCGCGAGTTTCGTGAAGAGACGGGGATCGAAGCGACCGGACCCTTCCTGCCGTTAGGCAGCATCCGCCAGAAAGCGGGCAAGGTCGTGCACGGCTGGGCCTGGGAAGGCGACGCCGACGCGGCCGCGACGACGAGCAACACCGCCAAGATGGAATGGCCGCGCGGATCCGGGCGCTGGGTGACCTACCCCGAGATCGACCGCTGCGCGTGGTTCCCGGCACCGATCGCCCGCGAGAAACTCAACCCGGCGCAGGCCGAGTTCGTTGACCGCATCGAGGCGCTGCTCGCTGGCGGCGAGACGCCGACAATTTCCGAGTAGGCCTCCACCCCAGGCAGTTCGGCTCTGGCCTAGGGGGGCATCCCGACCGTGCTGGCCCCTGTGCCCCCTGTGGTTCAAAACGCTTAAGCAACAGCTGTTAACCACAGGGGGCACAGGGGACACAGGGTACCGCTCCGCGTGCCTACCGATCGGTAAAGTCCACACTCCCGTCCAGCGTCCGGCATACCTCGGCCAGCAGCTCGGCCGCGGAATCGACGTCGGCGAGGTCGACCATCTCGTTCGGCGAGTGCATGTACCGGTTCGGGATCGAGACGAGCGCGGTCGCGACCCCTTCGCGCGCGATCGCGATCGCGTCGGCGTTGGTGCTCGTATCGCGGCCCACCCCGTGGAGCGAGTACGACATCTTCAGCCGCTCGGCCGCGTCGCGAATGAGCCGGAACGCGACTGGCGAGATCAGGCCCCCGCGCGAAAGCACCGGTCCCTTCCCTAACGCGTGGTCGCCGAGCTCCTTCTTCTCGACACCCGGGTGATCGGTTGCGAAGGTGACGTCGACCACGACCGCCATCTGCGGACCGATGCACTGCGCGCAGACGAGCGCACCACCACCGTTCCAGGCGATTTCCTCCTGCGTCGTCGCGACCGCGACGACCTTCGCCTTGCCGGGCTTCGCCGCATAGCGCCGCAGCGCTTCGAGGACGACGAACGCGCCGATCCGGTCGTCGATCGACCGCGACACGAGCCGGCCGTTCGGGAAATCGATCGCCTTGCCGTCGATCACCCCCGGATCACCAACCGTCAGGCGCGCCGCTCCCTCGGCCTTGGTCTTTGCGCCGATGTCGACCCAGAGATCGGTCATCTTCGACGCCTTCTCGCGATCTTCCACCTTGATCAGGTGGATCGGTTTCTTCCCGATCACGCCGAGGACGTCGCCCTTCTCGGTGATGAACCGGATCCGCTGCGCGACGAGCACCTGCGGATCCCAACCCCCGATCGGCGAGATATGGACGTAGCCCTCGTCATCGATGAACTGGACGATCACCCCGATCTCGTCGATGTGGCCGTCGAGCATGATCGTCGGCGATCCCTGCGGATTGATCGTCGCCATGCTGTTTCCCGACACGTCCGCCGTGATCTCCGCGCCGAACGACTTGGCCTCATCCCGCCAGACGCGGGCGGGTGCGGTCTCGAACCCCGACGGTCCGGGTGTGTCGAGCAGGCGCTTGAGAAACGCGATCGAGGCGGGTGTCAGCATGTCGTTCGGTACGGTTAGGCGGTTAGGCCAGACGCAAGTCCGGCCCGGTGGAGCAGGCGATCAAGGTACGTGCAAGCGGACGAGCAGAATACCACGGGCGCTCGACTCGGCAACAGCGAAATCAGCCGAGCCGAATCAACGGCGCGTGAACACCGCCTTCCCGGCAACCCATGTCGACACGACGCTGGTGCCGAGTACTTCGCCCGGCGCGACCGTCATGATGTCGCGGTCGAGTATGACGAAGTCGGCATACTTCCCCGGCGACAGGGAGCCGGCGTCCTTCTCCATGAAGGACGCGAAAGCAGGCCAAATGGTCATCGACCTGAGCGCTTCTTCCCGGGTCATCCGCTGCTCGGGGTGCCATCCTCCGGGCGGCCAGCCGCGCGCATCCTGCCTCGAAATGGCCGCGTGGAAGGAGAGCAGGGGGTTCACCGCCTCCACCGGAAAGTCGCTGCCATTCGGGATGATCATCCCGGCGTCCAGGAACGAGCGCCAGGCATAGGCCCCCAGCTCCCGGCCGGCCCCCAGCCGCGCCCCGGCCCAGTACATGTCGCTCGTCTGGTGAACGGCCTGCATCGACGGAATCACGTCGAGCGCGGCGAACCGCGGCACATCGTCGTAGTTCACCACCTGGGCGTGCTCGACCCGGAACCGGTGATCGGCCGCCGGGACGTTCCTGAGCGCCTGCTCGTACGCGTCGAGCACGACCCGGTTGCCACGGTCGCCGATCGCGTGCACGCAGACCTGAAAACCCCCGCGCAGCGCCCGCTCGGACACCGCCTCGATGTGCTCCGGCGTGGAGACGAGCAACCCGCGATTGTGCGGGTCATCCGAGTACGGCTCGAGCAGCGCAGCACCTCGGCTCCCTAACGCTCCATCGGCGTAGAGCTTGATGCTCCGGATCCAGAGCCGCCCGTCATAGAGCGCGCTCTGCGGGCCGCGCGCGAGGTAGTAGTTGATGGCGGCGCTGTCGTCGGCGATCATGACGTAGGTGCGCAGCGCGAGCTTCCCCTCCTTCGCCAGCGTCTCAAACAGCTCGATCGCGGCCCGGCTCTCCCCCGCGTCGTGGATGCCGGTCAGCCCCCAGCGATGCATCTCGTCGATCGCCGCCAGTGCACGCGCGCGCAATTCGGCCGGGGACGCCGCCGGAACAACACGGTCGATCAGCGCACTCGCGTTATCGACGAAGACGCCGGTCGGAGCTCCCGATGAATCGCGCTCGAGCCGCCCGCCCGCGGGGTCCTCGGTCGCCCTCGTCACCGACGCCAGCTGCATCGCCTTCGCGTTCACGAGCACCGCGTGTCCATCCACCCGCTCGAGCACCACCGGGTTGTTCGGTATCGCACGCGACAGTGCATCGTGCATCGGAAAGCGGGTGTCCCCCCAATCGTTCTGGTCCCAACCGCGTCCGATGATCCACGTGCCGGGCTGCACCTGCTTCGCGCGCGCGGCGACGCGGGCGATCACCTCGTTGTATGACGCGGTACCCACCAGGTCGACGGTGCGCAGCGCCTGGCCCAACCCGAGGAAATGCGCATGCGCGTCGGTCATCCCGGGGATGATCGTCCGGCCTGCCGCATCGACCACCTGGGTCTTCGGCCCCTGCAGCGCCTTCGCGCCGCGCGCCGACCCGACGAACAGCACCCGTCCATCGCGCACCGCCAACGCCTCGGCGGTCGGCCGGGAGTCGTCGACAGTGTAGATGCGGGCGCCAGTGACGATCAGGTCGGCGGGGCGCTGCGCAGGTGGTTGCTGCGCGCCGGCAACGTGGACGGTCGGCGCAACGAGCAACATCGCGGCGAACGCGCGGATTGGGGTCGGTCTCATCTGGATGGTGATGCGTGAGGGTAGGCGGTCAAAACTGGGCTGTCGTGCACCCCTCGCGCTATCCCCTCGGCCCGCCTAACGCTATTTCGCCGTCCGCCGCCCGCCGATGCGCAGGCCGGCGCGGAAGACGAGCATCGAGATCTCCTCGACGCGTCGGACGCCGCCGGCAGTCGGAAAGTCGTAGCGCTCCAGCGAGTAACCGAGTGACAGATCGAGTCTCTCCCCCGAATGCCTCAGCCGTGCGCCGCCGGCGATCGCGAGATCGGGGCCGGCGCGGTCGGTCACCTTCACGATCGGCAGGAGCGCGGCGCCGATCGACGCGTCAGCGAAGCCTTCGATGAGCGGGAAATGCGCCTCGCCACCCACCGAAAGCGCGCTCCAATGCTGCCGCGCGAGCGCTCCGTCATAGCTGCGTCCGACCGCTGCCGCCGTCCCGCGAAGCCAGGGGAGCACCTCGATCCGCGTCGTCAGCGCGATCTCGCCGACCCCGCGCGACTCCGCGCCCGGCGTCTCGCGCGCCGGGTCGAGCGTCCCGCCGAGCGCACGGAGCGAGAGCGACATCCGGTCGGCCGGCTCGACGTCGAGCTGCGCACCGAATAGCAGCCCGGTGGTTCGCTGGACCCCGATCCCCGCGTCGATGCGATGATCGGCGTCGGCCATGACGACCGAGACCGCACCCGTCGGCAGCGTCAGGCGGGACTGCCCGCTCGCACTGCCGGCACAGGCGGCGAACAGGACGGCGGTCAACACGAAGCGGCGGCTCATTCGGGTGATCCGCTCGGGATGACGATGATGCGCAACAATGCGAGGCGTGCTGCATTCCGCGCCGAAATGCCCGCGTTCCTCGCTGCCAGCGCCTCGCGCCGGCGGCGGTTCTCCGCAGCCGCAGCCTGGTTCACGGGGTGCTTCAGCCGGTCATAGGCACCGGCGATCCCGGTCGCGACACCGGCGATGGCGATCCCAGCGCCGAGTGGCCTTCCACCGGACGAGAGTCGCGAGTTGCCTAACGACGAGACGGCGAGCCCACCAAGCCCGAACGCCGCCCCTTTCGCGAACTGCCGGGCCGCGCTCGAGCGCGGCCAGCGCTCGATGAGAAGGTCGGCGCCAGCGAGCGCGGGAAGCGAGTCCTCGAGCGGGGGAAGCTCGTGCGCCAGCTCGAACGTCACGCTCGAGCTGTCGGTGACGCCGGTGCTGTCGCGCCCGCGGACAACGAGCCAGTAACGGCCCGGCGGTGCGATGCGGCCGTTGGACAGCCGCGCGTTCCACGAGAGCTCGCGCACCCCTTCGCTCTGCCGCTCGAACACCGCTACCCCGGTCGTGTCGCCCGCCGCCACCACCTCGGCGCGCACCGCGGCATCATGCGTCGAGACGATCGCCATCGGAATCGCGTCGGTGCGCGGATCGAGGCGTCGCGGAGCGAGCGGTCGCGCGCCGACGGCGAGCGTCCGGTGTCGCGCTTCACCGAATGCGGCCCGTTCGCGCTCCGTGAAGCGCGATGGATCGAGATCGGTGAATGGGTCTCGCTCGAGCGCCGCGCGGAAATAGGCGACCGACGAATCGCGCATGCCGAGGATCGCCAGCGACGCACCGAGATAGACATACGCCTGCACGCGCTGCTCGCGCGACACCTCGAAGGGCGAGCTCGGCGAGATCACCTGGCGCAGCAGCACGAGCGCTCGCTCAACCTGGAGATCTTCGTACAGCTTCGTCGCCTGCCCGAGCGATTCAGCCGTGCTGCTCTGGGCGAGCGCCGGCCTCGCGGCAGTCGCGACGGCAATCGCGATCGCGGCGGCAAGCCGGGTAACCGACATCATGGCGCGATCTCGAACGGCTGCAGCGTGACGGTCGGCAACTGCGTCGGCTTGCCCGCGCTGACGATGATCGTCGTGTCGTAGTCGATGTATCCCGGCGCGCGGACGCGAACCCGCCGCCGTCCCGCTGGAATCTCCGCATCGAGCACCACCCCCCTGCCTAACGACTGGCCGTCGACCGAAATGTCGGCGTCAACCGGATAGGCGCGCGCCCGGATCAGCCCCACTCCGACCGGCGCGATTGTCGCCGGTGTGGTCGGGCCAACCAGTTCCGCGCCCGCTGTTGCCACCCGGGAGGCACCAGTGCTCCCGCTCGTGCCGGTCTTTGCCCGATTCTCGCTGCTCGCATTCGCCGCCGTGCTCGTGCGATTCGGCTGCGCGACCCCGGATGAATCGAGGGCGGACGCGGGCCTCGCCGGTGCCGCCGATGCACCGCGATAGGCGACCCCCGCCCAGCCGAGCGCCGCTGCCGCGAAAAGAGTCGCCGCGATCGCGCTCTTCCAGCGGCGCGCCTCACGGTCCGCCTTCGGCGTCCAGATTGCCCGCGATCCGGTTGGCGTCCCGCGGGTCGGATCGTACAACGCTGGCAGCGGCTGCGCGTCGATGCGCAACAGCATGCCGCCGCGAGCCACGGTGCGCAGGTCGTCGTCGCCCTGCCGCCGGTCTTCAGCGCTGCATGGAACTGCCTCGAGCGCCTCGAGCATCGCATCGGTCGTTCCGTAGCGATGCTCGGGCTTCTTCGAGAGCGCCCGGTTGATGATCGTCAACAGCGCGGGCGGCACGCCGGGCCGCGACGCGGCCAGGTTCGGCACCGGTGAATAGAAGTGGTGGTGCATGATCCCGGGCAGCGTCTCGGCGTCGAAAGGGACGAAGCCGGTCAGCATCTGAAAGGCGACGACGCCTAACGAGTACTGGTCGCTCTGCGGTCCGATCCGCCGAGCCGCGCACTGCTCGGGACTCATGTAGAATGGCGTGCCGACCACCGACCCGGTCGCGGTGAGCGACGCATCCTCCATCGCACGCGCGATCCCGAAATCGGCGACGAGCACTCGCCCCTCGCGATCGACCATGATGTTGCCACCCTTCACGTCGCGATGCACGATCCCCTGTGCGTGCGCGTAGGCGAGCGCCGAGAGCGCAGACCGCATCACGTTGAGCACGACCGCGATTGGCAGAGGACCCTGCGCCTCGAGAATCTCGTCGAGTCCGCGCCCGTCGACGTACTTCATCGCGATGTAGTACGTGCTCCCCGCCTGGCCGACGCGGTAGACCGGGATGATGTTCGCGTGATCGAGTGATGCCGCGAGTCGCGCCTCGCGCTTGAACCGTTCCGCGACCGCCTTGCTCACCGGCGCCGACGGCGGCAACACCTTGAGCGCGACGCGGCGGTCCAGCTCGAGCTCCGTCGCCTTGTAGACGATCGCCATCGCGCCCCGCCCGATCTCGCGCTCGACCTCGAACTCCCCGGCGAGAATGCGCTGGAGCGACCGAAGCACGATCAGGCTCTCGTCCTGATCGAGGAACATCGTGTCCGCGCCCGGATCGGCGAGCGATGTCCCGCACTCGAGACAATACTTCGCCCCGACGATGATCTCGTTCGCGCAGCGCGGGCAGTGCATCACTGGGCGGTCGAGGTGAAGACGAGCACGTCGCTGACGCCGGTCGCGGTGACCGTCACCGTGTTGTTCGACGGGTTCCTGCCGAGGCGCAGCGTTGCCTCCGCGATTCCGCTCACGTTAGTGATCACGTTGACCGTCTTCTGGCCGCCTCCGAGGTTGCTGCTGCTCGAAGCAGGGAGCGCGAAGGTGACGGTCTTGTTCTTCACCGGCAGCCCGTCAGCGTCGGTTACCCGCACCGAGAACGCTCGCGGCAGCGTGGTCTGCTGCGGTGCAACCTGGTTGTCACCGCCGAGCTTCCGCATCCGCGTCGCGGTGATGCCACTGCGGAGCGGAGCGCCGCGATACGGTGACGTTACGATCGGGCCGACCGCCGTGTCGCCGACGGTTGCCGCTGACGTTCCGCGCGGGCCACGCCCGTCCCCCCACCATACGCCCGGAGCATTCACCGCCGTCGCCGAGATCACCGACAGCGCGGCGGTGTCGGCGTCGTAGAGATCGTCGTCGCGGATATCGAGCGAGACCCGCGCCTGCTCCACCGAGATGCCGGTGCGGCTGCGGTTGACCGTGTTGCTGTCCGCGCGAACGACGCCCCCCGTCAGCGAGATCCCGGCGCGGTCAGGATAGCCGGTCACGAACGTGTTCGTCACGATCGCGCTGTCGGCGGTGATGTCGATGCCGCCGTTTCCGGCAATCCCGACCGTCGCCGCGTTGGGACCGCGCACGGTCGAGCGCCGGACCGACGCGCGCCTCGCGCTGTCGACCACGATCGCCCGCGGATTCGTCCCGCCGATCACCACCAGGTCTGCCGAGAGCGCGCCGCCGATCACGCCTAACGCTGGCAAGTCGCCGACACCACACTCGCTGAGTGTGACGCGCATCAGCGTCAGCTCGCCATTGCGCGCCGCGATGCAGCCGGTACCTGCCGCCGAGAGCGTATCGTCGGTCAGCGACAGCGTGTCGCTGCCTGACGTCTCGATCGTCAACGCGACGCTGTCGGCGCGCGAGCGCAGCATGTCCCAGCTCGAACGGTCGGACACGATCGCCCGGCGTCCGCCGATGACCCGGTTCTTGTCGAGTCGCGCGCTGCGCGCGTCCACGAGGTGGATCGCGTCCATCAGGCTCGTCGCCGCCGCGCCGTCGTGGAAGAAATTGCTCGTGATCTGCACTCCCGCCGACCCGCGAACCTCCAGCCCCGAACGCCCGTCCGTGGTCGAGTTGCCGGTGAACGGCTCGTCAGCGGGACGCGACAGCTCGAAGCTGTTCCCGTTCACCGACGTCATGCCACTCACCCCGTTCAGCAGCATCAACTGCCGCTCACCGCGCAGCGTGTTCGACACGAGCGAGGCAGCCGACGATTGACTGACGAGGATCGCGATGCCATCGGCGGTGCGCACCGTGTTCGCCGAGACGAGCGGGGAGCTTCCGCCAGCCACGAAGATTCCCGATCCACTCTCGAGCGCGGCGTCGGAACGCCTGACGACGGTGATGCGATTGCGCGTCAGCCGGACACCGGCCGAGCCCTCGACGCGAATCCCGGTACCGACTGTTCCTTCGACCGTGGATGAGTCGATGATCACGACTGCCGGCGCCCCGGTGACGATGATCCCCGCTCCCCGCGGTCTCGCCCCCGCGCCCGGGTTCACGTGAACCGCGTTGATCGTCACGTCCACACCCACGACCCTGATCGCGGCGTCGTCGGAGTTGTTGCGGACGACGAGATGGCCGAGCGTGAACGCGCCGCCGCTTGCGGAGATCGCCGGCGCGGCTGAGTTGTTCACGAGCTGCGGCAGCTTGAGCGGATCGCGCGCCGACGCGAGAAACGCGCTCGAGTCGCCGAGGATCGTGATCGCCCGTGCGCTCGACAGCGTTTCCACGTAGGCGGCCCCCGGCGCGACGAACAGCGTATCCCCCGGCTGCGCCATCGCCAGTCCGCTGTTGATCGTCGGGAGCGGACGTGCATACGTTCCGAACGCGATCGCGCCGGCCCGTCCCCCGTCGATGAAGATCTTGCTCGGACGACGGATGACGACCCGCACCGTGTCGAAAACATTCGCCGCGCGCACGGTGATCAACGACGTGCCGTAGCCGGTCGCGGTGACGACGCCGTCCTGGCCGACGGTCGCAACCGTCGGCGCTGACGACGTCCATTGCTGCGTGAAGCCGCTCACCGGCGCGCCCGACGCCCCACGCACCGTCGCGGTGTAGGGAAGCGTCTTGCCCGGAGCGGGAATCGTGTCGATCGCGCCGGCAACATGCGAATCGATCGTGATCGATGACGCGAGGTTGGTGACGACGATCTGTATCGAGTCGCGCGCGCCTGGTGGATCGCCGGCGGCGATGATCCACGTCGTCCCAACCGCCCGCGCCGTCACTCGGCCAGTTGGATCGCTGGTCGCAATCAACGGTGCGCTGGATGTCCATCGCACCCGCGTCGGCGGGAGCACTCCTCCCCGGGCATTCTCGATCCGCACTGGCGTCGTTGCCGTGTCGCCGAGGTAGACCAGCGTATCGCTGGTCCGCAGCATCCGGATCAGTGCGGGCGCGTTCGTGACGTTGACGATCGCCGTATCGGCCAGCGTCCTCGTCGCGGTGACGACGCGGCCGATCACCCGGGCGCGGCCGCTGTCGAGCGCGAGCACCACGCCGTTAGGGAGGAGCTGGACGATCGCCGGATCGGGGGTCGCCCACGTCAACGTCGCGTTCGCGATGAGGGCGCCCTCGCCGTTGAACACTCGCGGCCTCAGCGACAGCGTGTCACCGGCGCTCCGCAGAACCGTGTCGGACGGAGCAACGTCGATCGACCCGGGTTCGTTGAGCACGCTGACTTCGACGCTGTCGGCCGCTGCGTCCACCCGCGCGAGAATCCACGCCCGTCCCGTGTCCAGCCCGACTACGGGAACGCTCGTCCCCTGGCTGGTGTCCGGACGCGCAACGCCGGGCTGGCGCGACTCCCAGTGCGGTGGCCCGTCGAGAACGTTCTGCCCAAGCCGATCGTAGGCGAACGCGCCGAGCCTGATCGAGCCGCCTAACGAGCTGATCGTCGTCCCGGTCTGCGGGGTGATCACGACGCGCCGCGCGACCTGGTCGATCACGACGAGCATCGAGTCCGCCCCGTCGGGCCGCCGCGCGCGGACGTGGACTTTCAGCGACGCGTCGGCGTTCGCGACCGCTCGCAGCACGCCCGCGACGCTGACCGTTGCCCGCGTCGTATCCGAGGATTCCCAGAGGGGGAGCGGGGCATTGGGGATCACGTTGCCGTTCGGGTCGCGCCCGGTCACGACCAGCGTCGTCTCCGCGCCGATCGCGTCGAGCACCATGACCGAAGCAGCGAAGCGGTACGACGCGACCCGCTGCTTCACGATCACCGGCACCCGCACCGTATCGCGCCCGACGATCGCCCGGACGTCGGTGCTGTCGGCGCGCATCGCCGTCAGGCGCGCGCCGCTGACTCTGACGATCGCGTCATCGAGCGAGGTCCAGATCACCGGCACGCTGGAGATCGGAACATCGTTCACGTCGGTGGCGCTGACCGTGAGCGACAGTGTGTCCCCTACTGCTTGAAAGCGCACCACCATCGGAGCGACGACAATGCGCTTGGGGACGACGCGGATTTTCTGGACCAACCGGGGGCCGGCCGCTGGAAAGAGCGAGCTCTCAAGGGTCGCCGTGAGGACCGCGTCGCCTAACCGTCGCCCGACCAGCGAGTCTCCGGCGATTCCGAGGATCGTCGTGTCCGACGAGGAGAGCTGAAAGTGCGGACTCGGCACCGTCTCGCCGCCGTTCGTCACGCTGATCGACGGCATCGCCCGGCTCCCCGCGATGATCGTCGAGTCGCTCGCAAACGTCATGACGACTTCCTTCACGCGCCCGGGCGACATCACGTCGGCGACGTGACAGCTCGGCGAGAGAAGGGCGACGACAATAATGAGCGCGCACGATCGGAGTGCGCTCCCGCGGCGACGTGACAAGTTGTTCCCGGCAAACAGATGTCGGAGCTCCGAGCCCGCATCGTCGCGAAGCTCCTGATTCTCCTGTGAAAAGGACCGCTTGCCAGTGGCCCACGTCACGGAGTGATGAGAGAAATCTCACCCGTGCCGGGACGGGGACCGAACAAAATCCGATATTCGCCGGTGAGACGTCGCTCGGCGGATTGGGCGCGTCGTTGGCGACCGTCGTTGAACTCCTGGCTGGGGAGGACAACGAGGAAAACGAGTACACCGGGGCCAACTCTCGGCGCTGAGCGTTTCGCACCAGGATCAAAACACATGCGGGCAAGCGGGCGAGATTGGTCTCGCCCTGCTTGCCCCCATGTAGTTCAGGCTTGTGTCGTCCTTCGCTGCCTGCCTGCCGCTTACCGCTTAAAACCCCCGAAACTCAATGAGTCCGCGCCCCGTCGAGCTGCCCTTTCCGCCCGACCAGGTAGAGCGGAACGCACACCGCCGCAACGAACACGATCAGCGCGAGCACCACGCTCTCCGACAGCCACGGAACTGAGGCGCCGACGTTCAGCTTCTCGTCCCACCGTTTGGCTGCCAGCGCGGCGAGCAGCACGCCCATGATCGCGCCGCCGGCGATGAGGCCGGAGGAGAACAGCACACCCGGCCCCGAGTCGGCGTCGGTCTCCGCTACTTTCCCGCGCGTCGCGCGATCGACGAACCAGCGGACGATGCCGCCGGCGAACATCGTCGCGGACGTCGAGATCGGCAGGTACACGCCGACCGAGATCGCCAGCGACGGCAGCCCGAGGATCTCCATCGCGATTGCGAAGAAGACGCCGATCATGATCAGTCCCCAGTTCAGCTTCTGCGTGAGGATCCCATCGACGACGAGCGACATGATCTGCGACTTCGGCGAATCGAGCTTTTCGACGGTGCGGCCGGTGTAGTCCACGGTCTCGCGTCCCCCGATGCCCGGGTCGACGTAATAGCGGATCGCGCCGGAATTGTCGACGAGGTAGCGGCCTGACGGTGCGCTCGCCGTCGCCTCATAGAGATGCCCGACCCGGTACGACTCCGCCCCCGCGGTTCCCGCTCCGCCTTGCTCGACGATGCGGCCGTTCACCAGCGCGACGGTTCCGTCGTCGATGTTCGCTGCCGAAATCACCACGTTCGGCACGTCGCGCTTGACGATCGTCGTATACGCGGCATCGAGGGAGTGGATCGTCCAGCCGATCAGCAGCGCCGAGCTGACCACGCCGAAGATCAAGCCGATCTGCTGCCGCGCCGGCGTCGCGCCGACGAGGTATCCCGTCTTGAGATCCTGCGACGTCGCGCCGGCGACCGCCGCCGCGACGCAGACCACCCCGCCAATGGACAGCGCCAGCACGCGGTGCTCCGGCAGCGTCCAGCCTAACGCGAGGAAGATCAGCGCGGTCATCAGCACCGCGGCCACCGTCATCCCCGAGATCGGGTTCGCCGACGCGCCGATCTGCCCCGTGATCCGGCTCGACACCGTCACGAACAGGAAGGCGAAGAAGATCGCCAGGATCGCGCCGACGATGTTGATGCCGATCTGCGGCAGCGCCACCATCGCGATCACCGCCGCGACGAGTCCAGCGCCCACCCACTTCAACGGCAGGTCGCGCTGCGTCCGCCGCGTCTCGCCGGCATCCGCGCCCGCGCCCTTGAAGCCCCCGAGCCCGCCAACCAGCGCGCGCCAGATCGTCGGCATCGACTTCGCGAGACTGATGATCCCCGCCGCCGTCACCGCACCCGCGCCGATGAAGTACACATACGCCGCGCGAATCTCCATCGGCGACATGTCCTTGATCAGCTTCGTGTCGAGCGGCAGCACCGTCTCCGACAGCCCCGACCCGAACATCTTGATCACCGGGATCAGCACGAAGAACGACAGCATTCCACCCGCGAACAGGTACCCGGCGATCTTTGGCCCGATGATGTAGCCGACACCCGTCAATTCCGGGCTGATCTCGGCCCTGATCTCGCCGAACAGCTCCGTCCGCCCGTTAGGCAGCACCCGCTGGAAGATCTTCGCGGGCACTTCCTGCCAGAGCTTCATCCCGTTGTTGAGCAGCTTGTAGAGCGCGCCGAGCCCGAAGCCCAGGAACACGGTCTTCGCCTGGATGCCACCCGCCTCGCCGACGATCAGCACCTCGGCGCACGCCGTCCCCTCGGGATACTTGAGCGCGCGGTGCTCCTTGACGATGAGGCTCTTCCGGAGCGGAATCATCATCAGCACGCCGAGGATCCCCCCGACCAGCGCGACCGCCGCCACCTTGCTCCATGGCAGCGCGTACCCGAGCAGCAGCAGCGCCGGCAGCGTGAACACCGTCCCGGCCGCGATCGACTCGCCCGCCGATCCGGTCGTCTGCACGATGTTGTTCTGCAGAATGGTCGCCGGCTTCGCGCGAAATACCTTGGCGAGATAGCGGAAGATCGTGATCGACAGCACCGCGATCGGGATCGACGCACTCACCGTCAGGCCGATCTTGAGCGCGAGGTACACACTCGACGCCGAGAACACGAGGCCGAGCAGCATCCCGAGAATGATCCCGGATGGCGTCAGCTCACGCGGCGATTCGGTGTGCGGAACGTACGGCTTGTGGAGCTCGTCCTCGGCGGCAATTCCGACTTCGTCAAAGGCGACAGACGTCGGCGGCTGATGCATGCCGGACTTCTGATGGGTGGGATGATTGCTTGGCATACGGAATATTGGTGCGCCGGGGCTTTTGGCGGGAAGGGGGAGGTCGGGGCGCGGAGAGGCGGTGTTTCGAAAATTCCGCTGCGTGAAACTGCCCTGCCATGCGGCACCCAATCCCGCCGCTCCGTTTCGCCACCCCGCCTCTCGCCGCGTCGTGCAGCATCGATTTCGCCACCCCGCCTCTCGCTGCGTCGTGCAGCGTCAACCCTGCCTCACGGCAGGGTTGTTTCGAAACCCCATACTTTTCCAACCACCACCTCCCGCTGTTTCTAAACCCCGCGCATCTACTCCACCTTCCTCCCCCGCCGAAGCACGAATCGCCACAGCAGCCAGCCGATCAGCGCCAGCGGCAAGATCACCCCAAGGCTCGAAATCAGAAACGCCACCAGTCCGACAAAGATC
>JANMAM010000155.1:0-5355 GCA_031359795.1 Gemmatimonadaceae bacterium | reverse complement strand
GATCTGGTCGTTGTAGCCCCACGCCTCGACCATCTTTCCCGGCTCGGTCTCCCACTGGAACACGCTCGCGGTGACTTCGAACACCTTCACGCCATTCTCCATCCGTGGCGCGAGCAGCTGGTTGCCTTTTCCGGCTGTCTTCGCGGGGAAGGCCTTGATCCCCTTTTCGTGCATCGCGTCCATCGTGTCGGCGGAGGTGACCCCGCCCCCGACCGCGCCGGTGGCCGGCGTCGGCAGCGTACCGCCATGCTCGACCGGCGTCTGGCCAGTCGGCGAGGCGACGGTTGCAGCGGATTGTGCTTCGCCCTTGCAGGCGCTCGCGACGCCGGCGGCGACGATGGTCAGCGCGCTCGAGCGAAGGAAGAATCGGCGAGAACCGTTTTTCGCCAGCATCGCGGGCGTACCCGCGGGTGTGACGACGGTCTCGTCGTGGATGTTGTCGATCGACATGGATCAGCCCCGGTGGAGTAGGAGAAGTACTGACCCAATCTCGTTCGAAACGATTCCACGCTCTGTCGGGGCGGAGCCGATTTCTGCTCCGGTATTCGCGAAGTCCGTGTAAGGGAATCCCTGAGGGCGGCTAGGTATTCGTCATTCGGGGCGTTCCGGTGAGTCCTCTGCCTTCACTGGCGCCGACGCGACGAGGACCGCGCATTGTGCGCCGCGGACGAGCGTCGCCGCGACGCTTCCGACGAGCAGCCTGGCGAGCGCGTTCAACCCGTGGGTGCCGGCGACGATCATGTCGATCGCATTCGCGCGTGCATGGCCGAGCAGTATCGGAGCCGGATCGCCGGAAAGCGCTGCGCGGGTCGCGGTCACGTCGGCCGGCACTCCGACAGCGGCGATGAAGCGGTCGAGCTCCTCGCTCAGGTTCTCCTGATAGATCTCGGTGATCTGCTCGTTGTGACCGGGGTAGCCGAGTTCCGGCGCGACGTGGGCGAAACACACCGTGCCACCCGGGGCGATGATGCGCATCGCCGTCCGCGCGGCTCGGAGACTGGCAGATCCGAAATCGACCGCGATGAGCACCCGGCGAGGGATGCCGATCCAGTTCTGCGGAACCGCGAGGACGGGCACGTGCGACTTCTGCATCACCATGAGCGCTGTCTCGCTGCCGAACATCCGGGCGAGGAGATCGTGCTTTCCGAGGCCCATAACGATCAGCGATGCATCCTGCTCGGCGGCGCGCTCGGTGATGGTCGGGGCTGCCGGTCCGGACGTCGCCTCGATGTCCCAGCGCGCCGCATCGGCGACGTTGTACCGTACTTGTTCCGCGGCAGCGGCCAGCATGTCGGCGCGGCGGATCCCCTGAAAATCGGCCGGAAGTACCGCCGACATCTCTGGATTGAGCATCGGCAACGCCCTGGCGACCGTGATCACGTGAACGGGAAGCGTCGCGGTTCGTTCGTCGCGACGCATCCCGCGGCTGGCGATGCTGGCCGCCGCATTGAAGGCCCCCGCCGACTGCGCCGTCCCGTCGGTGGCTACGAGGATCGGTCCCTCCAGTAGCGCGCTGACGACGCTGGCAGGTGCGCAGCGTTCGGGAAGTGTGTTTGCAGTCACGGGCCCTCGTTGAGTAGGTGGTCGATCGTCGCCCCGTCACGTTTGCGCCGGGTGAGGCGCGCATCAGTCAGGAAAAGGCTGAAACCGTGTAGGGGAAGCGCGCCCTGAATTTCCGGTTAGCGCCGACGTCGGAGCGGAGCGTCCACCGATAGCCTTCGGGTGTGAGCAACATCAAACCCGGAGCACGATGATATGGACCGCGCGAATCAGTGAGCAGGACGGCGGGAGCCGACGCGCGATCGGCGCGATTCGCCCGCTCCTGGCCGCGGCCGTCGTATCGTTAGGCGCTGCCGCGCTACCCGGTCAGGCCCCGTCGCGACTCGCGGCGCAGGTGCGCCCGGCGCTGGCCGCAGCCGCGCCTGCCTGGCGCCCCTTCTACATCGGTGAACGGCTCGAGTACGCGGTCCGGCTCTCCGGCGTCGGGCTCAAGGGCAAGGGCGCGATGTGGACCGACGGCCCCGAGATGGTGCGCGGCGTCGAGACCTACGTGCTCCATTTCGGGTTCAAGGCGAAGCTCGGCCCGGTGCGGGTCTCCGACATGACGACGTCCTGGCTCGACCCGCGCGCGATGGCATCGCTCCGCTTCGTCAAGCGCGAGCGTCATCCCTTCGCGAGCTCCGATGAGGACGTCTCCATGTTTCCGGCCGAGAAGCGCTGGTCGGCGGCGGACGGCACCAGCGGCGATGTACTCACTGCTGCGCCGCTCGATGAGTTGTCGTTCATCTACTTCCTCCGCACCGTCCCGCTCGCTGCCGATTCGGTCTACCGCTTCGATCGGCACTTCGACGTGCGCCGCAATCCGACGACGGTGAAGGTCGTCAGGCGCGAGCGTCTCGCGATTCGCGCCGGGACCTTTGCAGCAGTGCTCGTCGAGATGCGCGTCCGGGATCCGGCGCGCTACCGCGGGGAGGGGGTCATTCGCATCCACTTCAGCGACGATGAGCGGCGGCTTCCGCTGCGGATCGAGAGCGTCCTGCCGGCGGCGGGGACCGCGCTGTTGACACTGGAGAAGCTTCCGTGACGGGCCGCTGTCTGACCGGCGCCGCACGCCTAACGTCGCGCTGGCCGCCGCGTGTCGTCAGGGTTTCCCCTAGCAACCCGTCCGCCGAGCGATGACGCGAGTGTCGTCCAGCGGCCGAAAAACTTCCGGCTTCCACTGACTGAGCCGCGAAGCAGAAATGTCGAGATTCATTCCATGGACGACGCGCCGCGCCGTTCGAGCCTTCACAAGAGAGACCGTATGAAGCACACCAAACTGACACTGATCGCTTTTGCTTTCGTGCCCGCGATGGTCGCCTGGACCGTCGGCGGAACGACGGCGAAGCTGCAGCCGGGCAGCCGGTTGTGGGTTGCCGGGACGTCGACCGTCAGGGACTTCACGTGCCAGGCGAAGATCGTCGATGCTGCCATCGGGACCAACGGTACCGACGAGGCGCGGGCCGTCATCTCTGGTGCGAAGGCGGTCACGCTGCTCACCGTCAAGGTACGCCCCGCGAATCTCGATTGCGCGAACAAGACGATGAACGAGCACATGCTCAAGGCGCTGAAGACCGACGCGTTCCCGGTCATCGAGTTCAAGATGCTGTCGTACGACATCTCGAAAGGCGCCGCGACGACGAACGGCCGGCTCACCGGCACGCTCACGTTAGGCGGCGTCCAGAAGCAGATCACCTTCGACGCGATCGGTACCGCGCCGGCAAGCGGTGCACTGCGAGTCACCGGGACGTATCCAATCCTGATGTCGGACTACGGGCTCAAGGCGCCATCGCTGATGATGGGCACGATGAAGGTCAATCCGCGCGTCAAGGTCAATTTCGACCTGCTCGTCAAGTAAGCACGATTCCGATCCCCCACTGGAGCTTCACGAACTATATGAAAGACCTCATTCGTATCGCCGGGATGGCCGCTGCAGTGCTGCTCAGTGCAGCACCGGCGTTCGCGCAGTCGGCAGGAACCGACACGACCACTCCCCCGGCCGTCGAGACCGCCGTCGCGATGACGGTCGTCACCGACTCGATCACCACCCCTGACAGCACCACCGCCAACGCACAACCTTCGTCCGCCGCCCCGCTGCAGCCGGCAAGCATCATGAACCCGGCCGCAGCGTCGCGCGGCCTGACGCTGCAGAAGATGACCATCCAGCACCTCCGCGCACTCGACCAGCGCGGCATCAACGTCTTCGAATCACCGAAGAACGACAACGTCGAATACAACGGCTTCACGCTGGCGTGGGGCGCCGCTTTCACCTCGCAGTTCCAGGGGCTCGACCACAGTAACAAGGCCGCGCCGCGGATGGTCGCCGGCGTCGATCAGAACCAGTTGATCCGCCTGGGTCACGGCTTCAACAACGAAAACGCGAACCTGTACCTGAACGCGCAGCTCGCGAAGGGCATCCGCGTCTCGCTGACCAGCTACCTCTCTTCGCGCCACCACAATGAGACGTGGGTCAAGGACGGCTACCTGCTCGTCGACGACTCACCGATCAAGTGGGAGCCGCTCGAGAACCTGATGCAGCTCGTGACGGTCAAGGCTGGTCACTTCGAGATCAACTACGGTGACTCGCACTTCCGCCGCACCGACAACGGCAACGCGATCTACAACCCGTTCGTCGGCAACCTGATCATGGACGCCTTCACGACTGAAGTCGGCGGCGAAGTGTATGTCCGCCTTGGCGCCCTGATGGCGATGGGTGGCGTCACCAACGGTGAGGTCCGCGGCATGGTCCTCAACCCGCAGAAGCGCGCGCCGAGCTTCCTCGGCAAGCTGGGCTACGACCGGCAGATCAAGAGCGACCTTCGCGTCCGGCTGACGGGCTCGATGTACACGACGAACCACTCGAACAGCAACACGCTCTACAGCGGCGACCGCGCAGGCTCGCGCTACTATGACGTGCTGGAGAACACGGTGTCGACCGAGGCGGCACAGGCCTGGTCGGGCGCGATCCAGCCCGGACTCAGCGACAACATCACCGCAACGGTTATCAACCCCTTCATCAAGTTCCGTGGCCTCGAGCTTTTCGGCAACATCGAGCGCGCTACGGGCCGCAAGGCAACCGAGACGAAGGACCGCACCTGGAACCAGCTCGCCGGCGACGTGGTCTATCGCTTCGCACCGGCCGAGCAGCTCTTTGTCGGCGCGCGGTACAACACCGTGAACGGCAAGCTCGCGGCGACTGATCCGAAGCAGACCGTTGACCGGATGCAGGCGAGCGCCGGCTGGTTCATCACCCCGGGCGTCCTGCTCAAGGCGGAATACGTCAAGCAGAAATATGACGGCTTCCTCCCGACCGACCAGCGCAGCGGCGGCAAGTTCGGTGGGTACGTGTTCGAGGGCGTGGTTGCCTTCTGACGAACCACGAGGATGAATGGAGGGGTGGGGGGGGGGGGTTGCCTCCTCCCCACCCCGGTGTTTGTTGGGGGGGGCGGGGCGCCGTGCGGCCCCCCCACCCCTTTGTGCATTCTCTTGACTGCGCTGCGCGAAGCGGCGAGAGGCGGGGTGGCGAAAGAGACGCTGCTTGAAGCAGCGAGAGGCGGGGTGGCGAAGCCGCGCGTTAGGCGATGAACGAGACCGACCCGCCAAGGCGGAACTACAGCGGCGGCGCTGGTTGCCGCGTGGCACGGCTGTTTCAGAGCATCGGAGTTTTCGCCACCCCGCCTCTCGCTGCGTCGTGCAGCGTCGATGGCGCCACCCCGCCTCTCGCTGCGTCGTGCAGCGTCGATGGCGCCACCCCGCCTCTCGCTGCGTCGTGCAGCGTCGAAGGCCCCACCCCGCCTCTCGCTGCGTCGTGCAGCG
>JANMAM010000123.1:0-4112 GCA_031359795.1 Gemmatimonadaceae bacterium | reverse complement strand
CGCAGATCGCCGCGCAGCGGGGAGCAGCGAGCCTGTTCGAGCGAGCGACGGGGCATCGGCCTCCACGGCCGCTGCTCTAGCCGTCTCCCGGTGTGGCGCCACGCGAAACCAGCAACGGCGCACCGGCGTATCGCGAATCAGGAGTGCGGGTCAATTCGAACAGCGTCGAGGAGGTCGTGATGGAGGGTCAGGGGTCTACGGGAAACGTCATCGCCGCGGTGTGCAGTTTCTTCGTGCCGGGACTTGGCCAGCTCGTGCAGGGGCGGTTCCTCGCCGCCGTCATCCAGTTCGTTCTCGCCGCCGCGCTCTGGATCATCCTGATGGGGTGGGCGGTGCACCTCTATTCGATCATCGACGCAGCGCGGTTCAAGCCGAGGGTGGCGTAGCGCCGGGCGCGAGCGTCACCGCGCGCCCAGTCGCTGCATTCCCGCGCGCTTGACGTCCCATTGCGGGCCGTCTACATTATCAGAACTGGCGCGGGGTGGAGCCGCCTGGTAGCTCGTCGGGCTCATAACCCGAAGGTCGCGGGTTCAAATCCCGCCCCCGCTATAAGAAACCGGCCGGTCCGCGAGGGCCGGCCGGTTTTTGCGGAGCAGCTGGCCGTCAACGTTAGGCAGTGCTGGGCAGGGTAGCTCAGGTGGTTAGAGCACGGCACTCATAATGCCGGGGTCGCGGGTTCGAGTCCCGCCCCTGCTATCTACGAAGAGCTGCGCGCTCTTTTTTTGCGCAAGCGGGCCGAATCGCTGAGACTCTCCGACCAGTCTGCAGTGGATCCATCGAGTCGGTAGAACTGCATCCGAGATGCGGCGAGGTCAGCAGGGGACCTTCACCGCGGCCCCGTAACCGGGCGGTGGCGCCGCGATTGCAGCGAACCGCTGCGGTGCCAGGCGGTCCTTGAGCTTCAGGAACTGCTTCTCGTAAAGGTGCCAGGTCGACAGCGCCAGCACGGTGGAGAGCGCGGTGCCCACTGCTGCATAGGCCACTTGCGCGGCGACGCCAGACGCGCCGATCCGAGCGAGGGCCGCGGGCAGCCCGAGACTCGTCAACACCAGCGCTACCGGCT
Organism: Gemmatimonadaceae bacterium; assembly: GCA_031359795.1. GTDB lineage: Bacteria > Gemmatimonadota > Gemmatimonadetes > Gemmatimonadales > Gemmatimonadaceae > JABFXC01. Next base: position 3,049 of record JANMAM010000123.1, on the reverse strand, counting down.
GATGGAAAACGTAGAGGGCGTAACTGTACTTGCCGAAGAAGCGCAGGCTACGCGATGAGAGCACGCGGTCGTACCGCGCTCCGCGTACGCCCGTCAGCGAGAAAAATATCGCCGCGCCGAACAACGCTCCGAGCAACGTGAAGCCAACCGTTCCGGTTATCGGATCGGTCTTATCCAGGCCGCCCCGCCACAGCGCAATGCCAGATAGCAGGACTGCGCACACCGCCGCCAACGGACGCGCAAATCGGCGGACCTGTGCATACAGCCCGGGATCACGCAACACGATAGCAAGCACGGCTCCGAAGGCGAGCGTGTCCATGCGCGCAGGCGTCAGGACGAAGGCGGCGATGCCTGCCCCGGTCGCGAACAGGTACACGCGGAGCAGCAAGCTGAAGACCATGACGCCGCCGCAGAAACGCACGAGCTGGCGCCCGGTCAGCCGCAATACAACGATCGGCCACACCAGGTAGAATTGCTCCTCCACCGCCAGTGACCAGAAATGCACGACGTAAGTTGACGCGGCGTTCCACTCCCCGTGCAACGCAATTTGCACGTTTGACAAGTGCGTCCAGAACCAGAGCTGGCCGGCGGTGTTGTTTCGCACCACAGCGGATGTCGGAAACAGCGCGGGAAGGACGAGGAAGAACGCAGCAAGAACACCGTAGTAGAGCGGGAGTATTCTGAGAACGCGCCGCACGTAAAACGTACGGAAATAGCCTATGCTGGCTTTCGAGTCGTGCAGAATGCCGGTGATCAGAAATCCTGACAGGACGAAAAACAGGTCCACGCCAACCCACCCAACGCGCGCTACCGCCTCCGAGGCGGCGGCAGCTGGGCCGGTTCCAGCGATCTCGCTGAACATGTGAAAATGAAAAACCATAACGGCGAGCACGGCAATTCCGCGCATGCCATCGAGCGGTAGCATGTGACCGCGGCCGTCTGCCCATGCGGGCGCGCGAACCGCGCGCGTCACTGAAGGCCGAGCAGGAGAAGCCAGGTGTGTATTAATCGTGCACGCTCACAAGGACGACATACGAGACAGATAGCCATTCGGACGATTTCCTCGGCAACCTTGTCTCAGCCACAACCACCAGATCGCAAGGCACGGCGCGTACCGGCCGCGCACGCTCCCTATCTCGCGCCTCCATATGTACTTGCGATGTTGCCATCGCGCGGGTGTTGCACCGTCGCACTAGTCGCGATGCCCGGGTTGCCGGTCGTGCGCCACAGGCGTTTCCACCCGGTAGCATCGTCGAGCTCCGCGGAGGATTCTCTTCACGCGGAGCCCCCGTTTTCCCCCAAGACCCGCGGGCGGAAGATCCGCGCTCCGGTGTCCTACGGCACCCCGCGTCTCGAGTCGCCGAGCCGCTTTCACTTCTCTCGTTCGCCGGGTCGCTTATTGCATCGGCTGTCCTGCTGCTGAGCAACAGTGAGTTTTCGCCGGTGGCCTTTGTCGGAAGCTGCTCTCCGCGTTTCCCGGCGCGGTGGCAAGACTTGACGAAACGCTGGCGGATCGCGATGGGAAAGCCGTCTCATTGGTCACGTCGCGCGCAGCTGCCGGAATTTATTGTCCGAGCCGCCGAAAGAGCACATCGAGCGGCGCCTTGATTCGGCCAACCTGCGCGCGATCTCCAGCCGCACTCGCGTTAGGCAGGCGGCCCTCGGAGGCCGCGCGGAAGCGCTGCCTACCGATCGGCGGCGGCCACCGCCGACGGACTCGCCCCCGCAATCTCGACCGCCAGCGTCAGCAGCCCGGTCACCTGCCCGCGGGCGTCGCGGAGCGGCTGATAAATGAAATCGAATACGCCGCGGACCTTTGTTCCGCTGCCGTCCCGGTCCCATTCCACCGGCACCCGACGACCGACGTAAGGCTCACCCGTCGCGTAGACCTGGTCCATCATTTCGATGAACCCCTGGCCAGCGAGTTCGGGGAAGATCTCGCGCATCGTGCGGCCAAGCAGGTCGCGCTTCGCGACGAGGAGCCGGTACTGCGCGTTCGCCGACGTCACGCGGTGCTCCGGACCCGCACTCGTCGAGATCGCCGCCGGCGCCTGCTCGAAGATACGCTCTAACTGCTCCTCGGCGGCGCGCGCATCGGCCAGCGCGGCGTCGCGTTGCGCAATAGCGTCGCGGTGTTCGGTCACGTCGGTGTTGGTACCGAACCAGCGGACGATCTTCCCCTCCGCATCCCTCAATGGCAGTGCGCGGGAAAGGAACCAGCGGAATTCGCCATTCGCGCCACGCAGCGGAAAGGTGTCCTCCCAAGCCTCGCCGCGGGCGACCGCGGCCTTGTAGCGCTCGGTGATCCCCTCGACGAGCCCCGGATCGTGCACCCGTTGCCACCCCCAGCCCTGCATTTCCTCGAGAGTGGTACCGGTGTACGCGTACCAGCGCCGGTTGTACCAGTTGCGGTAGCCAGTCGCGTCGGTCATCCAGGCGAGCTGCGGAATCGAGTCGGCGACCTGCTCGACCTCGCGGGCGGTCCGCTCCGCCCCTTCACGGAGCGCCTTTTCGGCGGCCAGCGCCGCAGCCTGTTCCCGCGCGCGCACCTGCTCGGTCGCGTCGCGAAAGGTGACCACCGCGCCGGTGAGTTGGCGTCCCTCGCGCACCGGGATCGCCACGTAATCGACTGGCAGCGGCGTTCCATCGCGCTTCCAGAAGACATCGCCCCCAACGCGCTGGGTTACACCTTCGTGATAGGCGGAGTATATCGGGCACTGGTCGACGGGGAAGGGGCTCCCATCAAAATATTTCGAGTGAATCAGATCGTGCTGCGGCTTGCCGAGGAGCTCCCGGGCCGAGTAGCCGAGAATACGCACCGCTGCCTCGTTGACGTACGTGGTGTTGCCGGAGGCGTCGAGGACGTACACACCGGCGTCGACCGCCTCGAGCGCGGCCTCGTCACGGCGAACGAGCGCGCGAAGCTCGGCCGCCGTCATGTTGTCGAGCTGCGCGTCGCGTTCGCGTAGTGTCGTGGTCATGCCGGTGTGGCTAGCAAGAGGTACACCGCCCGCGGCGGGACCGGCGCACAGCGCCGCGATCGGCGCAT
>JANMAM010000102.1:0-5203 GCA_031359795.1 Gemmatimonadaceae bacterium | reverse complement strand
CCGCGCCCCCCCCCCCGGCGGGCGTTCGCCCCTTTTTGGTCGCGGCCGCCGGCCGGGCCAACATCCCACCCGGCGGGCGCCCCCCGGGGGGCCCCCGCGCCGTTTCAGGAACGCTGGTTACTCCTTGCCGGAGCGCTTACGGCGCCGTGCTTCGGCCGCCTTCAACTGGCGGGCCTCGCTCGGCTTCACGTAGTGCCGCTTCCGGCGGAGATCCTTCAGGATCCCCGAGCGGAGCATCTTTTTCTTGAAGGCCTTGAGCGCCCAATCCAGCCGGTCGCTCTCTTCGAGAATCACTTCGATCATGAACGCTCCGGTATGGAATTACGACGCCTTGGCGACGTTCTCGGCCGACGGACCCTTCGCGCCCTGCACCATGTCAAACTCCACACGGTCGCCCTCGACGAGGGTCTTGAAGCCGCTGCCCTGGATCGCCGAGTAGTGCACGAAGCAATCCTTGGAGCCGCCCTCAGGCGTGATGAATCCGAAACCCTTCGCGTCGTTGAACCACTTCACTGTGCCGGTAGTACGCATTGCCTTTCTCCGATGATATTTTGTGCTCGGAGTCCGGTAATGCCGTCCCGCCGATCACATCCCGGCGCGAGAAGTCCTCGCGCCGCTTCCGCGCTTGTGGGCGCGGGTCGCACCGATTCCCGATGCGAACCCTGAATATAGCGATGCGCCGGACCGGGCGTCAACCCGGAATGTGGCGTAAGCAATAGGCAGCAAGCAGTTAGCTGCCTACTTCCAGCACTCCACCAGGACCGTGACCTGACGCCCGATCTCCCCGACGTCCGCGTTGCTCCGCCGCGCGGTCGAAGGCGCGGACCGGAAGGGAATGCCCTGGGCGCGGAGGAATTCGCGCGCGATCGCCGCCTTCACCGCGAAGTTGACGTTCTGCGGGATGTCCCCCGTCTCATCGGCAACGAGCTTCGCATTCAGCTTCGTGACCACCACGCCGACAACGTTCCCGCTCGCGTCGAACAGGGCACCCCCACTGCTCCCCGGCTGCACCGGAGCGCTCATCTGCAGCACATGCAGGTCGTTGTAGAGTCCCGCCAGCGCGTTGACGCTGCCCGTGGACACGTTCACCTGGTCAGCGAGCAGCCCGTTGAGCGGGTACCCGACCGCGACGATGTCGTCACCGGGCCGCACCGCCGGATCGTCGCGGAAGCTCGCCGATGGGCCGTTAGGCAGCCGGGTCTCGATGATCGCGAGGTCGTCGTCCGGATCGAGCGCGCGGACCGTCGCCGGGCGTGATTCTCCACCGCTGAACCGCACCTTGACGTTGCCGCACCCCCGCACGACGTGCTTGTTCGTGAGCACGAACCCGCGTTCGCGAGAGACGACGAATCCCGAGCCGGAGCTGGTCGATCCCGAGCCGAACCCACTCGGCGCGGCCTCCTCGCTCGCATGTCCCGCCGGTTGGTTCAATCCCCTGACGGCGCGCCCCGTTCGGTCCGCGGCTGTCGCGACCCCGCCGTCGATCGGGGCGGCCGGTGGCGACGCGGCTGCGTCGTCGGGGGCCGGGCGTGGGCCGACCGTCACCATCAACCGTTCCCACTTCTTCCGCTCATCCGGCCGCCGGTCGAAGTACCCCGCGTCCCGATGAAGCGCCGCCTCCCAGTAGCTTGCGGCGTCAGCGCCGCGCTCCAGGTCGATCGAGACGAGCGCGAGTGCGCCCCAGATGGTCGGATCCCGTCCGTCGAGCCGTGAGGCCGCACGAAGGGCGCGAAGCGCTTCCTCGTGGCGGCCGAGCGCCTGCAGGGTGATGCCCGCGCCGCGCGTCGCCGCCGCCGAAGCAGGACTGAGGCGCTGCGCGCTACGGTATGCCTGCAGCGCTTCCTCGTTCCGCCCCATCGAGCCAAGCACGTGCCCGAGGCTCGCGTAGCCGACGGCGTCCATTGGGCGCAGTGTGATGTATTCCTGGTAGCTCCGTTGCGCGGCGTTGCCCCGGCCCAGCCCTTCCTGCGCGCTCCCCAACCCGATCAGGGCGCGAGCGTCGGCAGGATCGAGCTTCCGGAGCGCCTCGAACTCGGCTAATGCGCTGCGATACTGTCCAGCCGTGAGGAACGCGTCACCGCGTGCGTAGCCGTCGATCGCTGGGCGCGCGGATGGCGCCTGGCCGGCGAGGGCCGTCGTGGTGAGGCCTGCCGCGAGCGCGACCGCCAGGAAACGAATCGTCAAACGAACGGCCGAGGCACTGGCCGGATGACAGCGGGGGGAATGCATCTCGTGTCCTTCCCGGGGGGGTCGGCAGCCGCCTGCATGGCGCCGCGCTTCGCTTCGGGTATCGGCCGCCCCAGCACTCTCTTGACTGATTGTAGAGCCCGCTCGTCACGCTGGCTTGCCATCGCGAGCGGGTATCGGTTATCTTCTTCGTTCTCCGGTACTTGCCGTCACATCGCCGCCGTTTTTTCCGGCTGTCACCTCACTGGGCCTGCCCTCCGGCTCCGAGCGCCATATGCACCCCTTCATCGAAACTCAGAAAGAATGGCTGCGCACCAACATCCCCCCCTTCCGGCCGGGCGATACGGTACGCGTGAACGTGCGGGTGCGTGAGGGTGAGAAGGAGCGCCTTCAGGCGTTCGAGGGCGTATGCATTGCGCGTCGCGGCAGCGGGGTCAGTGAGTCATTCACCGTTCGCAAGATCTCGAACGGCGTCGGCGTCGAGCGCATCTTCCCCGTGCACAGCCCGATGATCGGTGACCTCACGGTCGTGCGGCGCGGTCGGGTCCGTCGCGCGAAGCTGTACTACCTTCGCCATCTCACCGGCAAGGCGACGCGCATCAAGGAGAAGAAGGTTCGCGTCGCGGTTCCCGCGACGGGCGCACCGGAGTAGGGAGCAGCAGCACCGTGGCAGCCGGGCGGCGACGCGCCTCCCGCAAGCGGTGGAGCACCTTCGAGCGCGACGCGCGCGCCGGACATGGTCCCCTGATCGCCGGAATCGATGAAGTCGGACGGGGCCCCCTCGCGGGCCCCGTCGTCGCATGCGCCGTGATCATGCCGGCCGACCATCGCGCCATCGGCGGCGTCGACGACTCCAAGGCGTTAGGCGCCCCCGAACGCGTTCGGCTTGCGGCGAAGATCCGCGAGCGCGCACTCTGCTTCGGACTCGGCGCGGCATCGGTGCGGGAGATCGATCGGGTCAACATTTACCACGCAACGGTGCTGGCGATGCGGCGCGCGCTCGCCCGGCTGCGGCTCGCGCCCGATCACGTCCTCGTCGATGGCCGTGCAATCAGGACGCTGGTCACGCCACACACCGCGATCGTCGGTGGCGATCGCCGGTGCTACAGCATCGCCTGCGCCTCCATTCTCGCGAAGGTCACTCGCGACGCGCTCATGGCGGCGCTCGCTCGGCGGTATCCCAATTATCACTGGGAAACGAACGTCGGGTACGGCACCCCGGAGCACTGGGCACGCGTCAACGAACACGGACTCTCGCCGCACCATCGCCGAACTTTCGTCAAGCCGCGCCAGCTCGCACTCGACTTCGATGCGGAGCTCGCGGCCGACTTCCCTGTTGACCTGCCGCACGACCTGGTCATCGACGTGCTGTCGCCGATTCCCGCGATCGTGCAACCGGCGTTGCGGGCAGATCTTTCCGACGACCTTCCCTACTTTCCGGACCCACGATGAGCGACATGCCGGCCCCGTCGACCGACCGCCCGATCTTTCGCGACAATCTGCTCGCGGGACAGGTCGCGATCGTCACCGGCGGCGGGACGGGAATCGGCCTCGGCATCTCGCAGCTGCTCGCCCGGCTTGGCGCGCATGTCGTCGTCGCCAGCCGTAAGCCTGAACATGTCGAAGCGGCGGCGCAGGCAATGCGCGACGCCGGCGGGTCGGCGTCCGCCGAGACGGTCGATGTACGTGAGGCCGAGCAGATCCAGGCGATGGTCGCCCGCGTCGACAAGGAACACGGCCGCATCGACCTGCTCGTCAACAACGCGGCCGGCAATTTTTACGCGCCGTCGGAGACGCTCTCGCCTAACGCGTGGCGGTCGGTGATCGAGATCGATCTATTCGGAACGTTTTTCTGCTCGCAGGCGGTGCTCCCGGTGATGAAGCGCCAGGGCGGAGGGCGGATCGTCAGCATCTCGATGACGCTGCACTATCGCGGGTGGCCACTGATGGCGCACGCGACGGCGGCGAAGGCCGGGATCGACGCCCTCACCCGGACGCTCGCGCTCGAGTGGGCGCCTTACGGCGTGCGGATGAACGCGATCGCACCCGGGCCGATTCCCACCGAGGGCGTGCGCAAGGCCTTCACTCCTCCACCCTCCGCGGCAGGCCAGGTGCCTGACGTTTTCGCGGTCGAGAAGGCGATGGCGAGCTACGCGAAGAAGGCGATACCCGCCGGCCGATGGGGGACGCCCCAGGACATCGCCAACATGGTCGCCTTCCTCGCCTCACCGGCCGGCGAGTGGATCACTGGCGCCATTCTCGTCGTCGACGGTGGCGAGTGGCTGGCGAAGAATCCGTCGCCGAACGCCCAGCGCGATTAGGAAGGATCGGCCTCGCGCCCGCGACGGATTACCGACTCGGCGGGCGCAAGCGATCACCGCGTCGGGCCAGCTTGCTTTACCTGTGGCCGCGATGGGCCGCTGCACGGTCGCCACCCTGACGAGTCGTCACGGCGATGACTCCGCCCATGTTGCCGGCTCCGTAGCGCGTCGTTGCTTCCCACGCCCGATAGAGGCGAATGGTCGCCACCACCTCCGCGGGGATCGACCGGAGAATGGCAATGTCGCCGTAAATCTGTTCGTCAACGTACACGGTCGGGTATTGCGACGACCTTGCCAAGATCGTCGTTGCGCCGCGACTATTCAGGAAATTCCCGCGGAGTTTCTGGATCGCATCGAATGCCGTCGCGGCGTGCGAATTTACGATTTCGTCCTCTGTAATCACCTGCGAATCATAGGCTGGGCCGGTCGACGAACGCGCCGGAACGCAGGCGAGCAGTGCAACAGGAACGAGGACGTTCAGCCAGTGCGGGCGAGCCATGAGCCTCCCCAGCCTTTCGGCAGTCCGAGACGCCTGCGTGCTTCGAACACATCGGTCTCCGGCATTTTTCGAGCCCCACGCTAAACGAACCGGCCCGGGTGCGAAGCACCCGGGCCGGTTGACTACTCGACCGCCAGCACCATAAGGCGTGCAGACCGGGTTGACGGTCAGGTTAAGCGCAATCAGCACCGCACCC
>JANMAM010000001.1:0-2640 GCA_031359795.1 Gemmatimonadaceae bacterium | reverse complement strand
AACGTCGTGTAGCTCAATCCGTGGCCAAACGGGTAGAGCGGCGTGTACGAGACGTCGATGTAGCGCGACGTGTAGTGCTGCGTGTCGTTCGACGGCCGCCCGGTATTCTTGTGCGCGTAGTAGATCGGCACCTGCCCGGTCACGCGCGGGAAAGTCACCGGAAGCTTGCCGCTCGGGTTGTAATCCCCGAACAGCACATCCGCTGTCGCCGAGCCATGCTCGAGCCCGAGGTACCAGGTCTCGACGATCGCCGGCATCAGGCTGTCGAGCTCCTCGAGCGCGAGCGGACGGCCATTCATCAGAACGACGACGGTCGGCACTCCGGTCGCGCGCACTGCGCGTACGAGTCGCATCTGCGCGCCGGGAAGGTCCACCGTCGCCCGGCTTCCTGCCTCGGCGCTCATGTCGGGCGTCTCGCCAACGACGAGGACGACTGCGTTGGCGCGACGGGCCGCGACTACTGCCGCACGGATGCCGCTGGTGTCATTGTCGCGCGGCGAGGCACCGCGAGAGTAGGTGACGGTGCTCCGCGGCAGTGCGCGGCGGATCCCGTCGAGCACCGAGACCGCGTCGACGTGGCGGCCGAGCGCGCCCCAGTTACCGATGGTCGCGACGGTGTCGGCGCCTAACGCTCCGATGACGGCGACCGTCCTCAGCGTCTTCGACAATGGCAGGACGCCGCCGTCGTTCTTGAGGAGGACGATCGACTGGCGCGCCGCTTCGCGGGCCGCCGCGCGGTTCGGCGCGGTGACCATCGCCGCCTGCTCACTGGCGGCGCTGATGCCGCGGTAGGGGTCGGAAAAGAGGCCGAGCCGGTACTTGAGCCGGAGGACACGCTTGACGGCCTCGTCGACCTCGGCCTGCGGGACGCGGCCGGAGCGAACCAGTCCGGGAATCGTCTTCCGGTAGATGTCCGACACCATGTCGACGTCGACACCGGCGCGGAGCGCCGCCGCCCCGACGTCGGCGCTGTCGGCGCCGATGCCGTGATTGAGCAGCTCGCCAACGCCCGTCCAGTCGCTGTCGACGAGACCGTCGAAGCCCCATTCCTCGCGGAGGATGCGACGGGTGAGGAATGGGTTCGCGTGCGCGGGGACCCCGTCGATCTCGTTGAAGCTCGCCATCACCGTCTGTGCGCCAGCGCAGATCGCGGCGCGGAACGGCGGGAGGTAGACGTCCCGGAGCGTGCGCTCGGGGATGTCGGCGACGTTGTAGTCGCGCCCCGCCTCGGCCGCGCCGTAGGCGGCGAAGTGCTTCACCGTCGAGACGAGGCTGTTCGCCGATCGGAGGTCATCGCCCTGGAAGCCGCGCACGCGCGCTGCCGCGAATGCGCTGCCGAGGTAGGGATCTTCGCCCGCACCTTCGACGATGCGGCCCCAACGTGCATCCCGGGCGATGTCCACCATCGGCGCGAACGTCCACTGGATGCCGGCTGCACTCGCTTCAGTCGCGGCGATGCGGGCCGCCTGGCGAGCGATCTCCGGGTTCCAGCTCGCCGCCTCGCCTAACGGTACGGGAAAGGTCGTCCGGAAGCCGTGAATGACGTCGAGCGCGAAGAGCAAGGGAATGCGGCGCCGCGATTCAGTGACCGCGAGCCGCTGCAGGCTGCGCGTCGTATCCGCGCCGACGATGTTGAGGACCGAGCCTACCTCGCCGCGGCGGATCTGGCCGGCGCCGGCCTCGACACCGCCCGGTCCAGTCGGATCGGCGAGGCCTGACGGCTGGTTGAGCTGCCCCGCCTTCTCCTCGATTGTCATCAGCGCGAGCACCGAGTCGACGAAGCGGTCCTCGTCCGGCGCTCGAGGGAAGAGGCGCGCTGGCGCGGGCGTCGCCACCGTCGTCATGATTGGTGGCGGCGCGCTCACCGGCGCCGGCGCGACCGGGCGCTGCGTGCAGGCGGTAAACAGTGTGGTGCTGGCAACCAGGACGGCGCGGAGCGAGTGCGAAGCGACGAAGCGGCGGGTCATTTCCGTCCTGCGGCGAATGGTTCGAGCGCGGTCATGGCGGGCGATACATCTCGTGCCTAAACTAGCACAAGCTGGGCGGCGACGGTTTCCGGGACCGCTGGCTCTGGCCGGTCGCCGCGCCGGAAGCCCGGACCACCCCCGACGGAAATTTCGACATGATGCAGCGTTATTCCCTCGACCGCGCGCGCCGCAACCCGACTCTCCGAGTGTGCGCAGTCATCGCGCTCGCCAGCGTTGCACTGGCGAACTCCTCGTGCGGCGGCAGCAAGGAACCTGCCGCTTGGGTCCCGCCACCGCCGAAAGAAACCCGTCCCGCGAAGTGGGGGCTCGAATGGGCGGACGAGTTCAACGGGATGGCGCTCGACGCGACCTACTGGATCGCCGTCGACGGCGCGGCCAACGTCAACAACGAGCGTGAGTACTATACGCCGACGGACGTCTACCTCGAGAACGGAAATCTCGTCCTCCGCAGCCAGCAGCGGCTGATGGGCGGGCGCGGGTACACCTCGGGCGAGGTACGCACCGGAACGAAGAGGGGAGTGAGCCCGGGCTTCGCGGTCGAGTGGAGAACGCAGATCCCGTCGGGCAAGGGAATCTGGCCGGCGAACTGGCTGGTCGCGCAGGCGTGTGATGGGATCAACGGGTGCGGCTCGAACTGGCCGCCGGAGATCGA
>JANMAM010000205.1:0-94887 GCA_031359795.1 Gemmatimonadaceae bacterium | reverse complement strand
GCGCCTACGCGGAAGTCGGCAAGGACGCGAGGCCGTATGCCTACCGGCCGTCGCTCGAGTTCAAGACAACCGCCCACGGCGGGTATGGCTACGGCTTTACCGGGCCGAACCTTCGATTGAAGCCCGAATTTGCGCGGTCATACGAGCTCGGGACTGAGCTGACGTTCCTTCAGGACCGGCTCGGAATCGACGCCACCATCTACCGGAAGCAGACCAAGGACCAGATCGTCAACGACATCCGCGGCAGCTACGCGACGGGCTACATCCTCTTCAACCTGAACGGCGCCGTCACCCGCAACCAGGGCGTCGAGCTCACGGTCCGCGGCACGCCCATCCAGACCGCGCAGTTCTCCTGGGACGTGCTCGCCAACTTCGACAGGTCGCGCGGGAAAGTATTGTCGCTGCCTAACGCGCTGCCGGAAACCTATGTCTCCGATACCTGGCTGTTCGGGAACGTTCGCAATGGCACTTCCCCGGGCCTGTCGACTGAATCGCTGACCGGCTTCTTCTACCTGCGAAACAAGGGGGGCAAGCTCCTCATCGATCCGACGAACGGGCTGCCCATTCGGTCGAGCACCTTCATCGACGGCGGGTACGATCGGCATCCGGACTTCACCATCGGCCTGACCAACTCCGTCAGGTACAACCGCTTCTCCCTCAACGTCCTCCTCGACATCCGGAAGGGCGGCGACGTTTTCAACGCGACCGAGCAATACCTCACCGCGCGCGGCCTCAGCAAGCGGACGCTCGATCGCATGGATCCGCGTGTCATCGACGGCGTGATCCGGGACGGCAAGGAAGACTCGGCCACCCCGACCGTCAACAACATCGTGGTCGTCCCCGCGACGCAAACGGGCTACTACACCGGCATCAGCGAAGAGCTGTTCATCGAGAAGGACATCAACTGGGTCCGGCTCAAGGACGTGACAGTCGCGTATTCGGTTCCCGAGCGGCTGGCCAAGAACGCAAGCGTGTTCCTCACCGGAAGTGATCTCTTCCTGATCACGAACTACTCGGGGCTCGACCCGGTCGTCAACGGAAACTCCGCCGCGGTCGGCGGATCCGGTGGCGTGGGAATCGACTTCGGCAATTTCCCGGTGCCGCGCACCTACACGTTCGGCGTCAGAGTGGCGTTCTAAAATGAAAACAAATAAAAACGGCCGCTTGCCCGAAGCCAGCCAACCGAAACTGTCTACTCCGATGCAGATGAAACGACGCTACCTGCTCCTGCTGGCGGGCACTCTCAGCCTGCTCCCAGGGTGCGACAAATACCTGGATGTCAACACCAATCCGAACGCGCCGCAGAGCGTGGCGGCGAACTTGTACCTCCCGCCGATGCTGCACTGGATGGCAACGTCGCCGCAGCTCGACGGGCGCTTCATCGGGCGCTACACGCAGCAGTGGACGCTGCCGGGCACCAGCCTCTCGACCTGGGACCGAATGGGCTACGATCCCGGGAGCGACAACGGCGCGCAGCAGTGGCGCGACGTTTATTGGTCGCTCGGGCAGAACCTCGTGGACATGAACGCCAAGGCCGAGGCAGAGCAGCGCTGGGACCTGCTCGGAGTGGGTCAGATCCTCAAGGCCTGGGGCTGGGAAGTGCTGACGGACATGCACGGCGAGATCATCATCAAGCAGGCGTTTGAGCCGCTCCGCACAAGCTTCGACTACGACTCGCAGGAATACGCGTACGGCGAGGTGCAGCGCCTGCTCGGCCAGGCGATCATCAACCTGCAGCGTACCGACGGCGCGGTTGACCGGACGTTCCTCGCGCGCGGCGACAAGATCTACAACGGCGACCGCGCCAAGTGGCTGAAGTTCGCCTATGGCATGCTGGCGATCAACCTGAACCACTACTCGAACAAGGCGTCGTACAAGCCGGATTCGGTCATCAAGCTCATCGACAAGTCGTTCGCGAGTAACGTCGACGACCCGCTGCTGACGTATCCGAACACGAACAACGACGACATCAATTTCTGGGGCCGCACCCGCAACAACATCACGAACTACCGCCAGACGGTTTTCGTCGTGAACCTGCTGAATGGCACGGTGTTCGGCGGCGTCGTCGATCCGCGCTTGAGCCGGATGCTGGCTATCGATTCGGCGAATACCACCTATCGCGGCCTCGATCCCAACGTCGTCAGCTTCGGTGCGCTCACCGCACCGCAGCAGCCGCGCAACTTTTTCGGATATGTGGGCACGGGCGGCGCGCAGTCGCCGGGCCGCTACATCTTCGACGACAAGGCGAAGATCCCCATCATCACGTTTGCACAGCTGCAGTTCATCAAGGCTGAAGCTGCGCTCAAGCTGGGACTGACGACCGTCGCGTTTGATGCCTACAGGAAGGGCGTGGCATCGCACATCGACTTCGTCAACGCGCGGAACGCCGACAACAACCAGTCGCCGACGCAGATCACCGCCGCGGAAAAGACGGCGTTCCTCGCGTCAGCCGCGATCGTGCAGACGCCGGCCGCCATGACGCTGACCGACATCATGTCCCAGAAGTACATCGCGCAGTGGGGATGGGGGCACAACGAGCTCTGGATGGACATGCGCCGCTACCACTACACGGACATCGATCCGCTGAGCGGGCGTCAGGTGTATCCCGGGTTCGCACCGCCGACCAACCTATACGTCGACAACGCCGGAAAGGTCGCGCAGCGGATCAGGCCGAGGTACAACTCCGAGTACGTGTGGAATGTCGCGGCGCTGAAGGTCATCGGCGGCGACAAGCCGGATTACCACACGGTTCCTCTCTGGATCACCCAACCGTAACCGGCCATGAACAGACACCTGAAATTCGCGGCACTGCTGTGCGTCGCAGTGCTGGCCGCGTGCGGCGATGACACGACCCGGGAAATCACGGGACCGGTCCCGGGCGCGCAGATCAAGTTCTTCAACTTCGGCGTGAATGCGCCGGGCGTGAACTTCTACGCGGGCACCCAGAAGATGACCGCGATCGGCTCGGCGACGGGGGCTGAGTCGACGATCGGGACCGTATATGGCTCCGCCGGCGCGGGCGGAGTCTACACCGCGATCGCACCCGGCCAATACGCGCTCTCCGGGAAGATCGCGGCGGCAACCGACAAGGATCTCGCGATCTCGACGGTCAGCATGACACTCGAGAACGGGAAGAAATACTCGTTCTACCAGAGCGGTTTCTACAACACAACCACCAAGACCGTGGACGCCTTCGTGGTTGAAGATCCGCTTCCACAGCCGATCGACTATTCGGTCGCAACCGTCAGGTTCGTCAACGCAATTTCGAATGCGAATCCGATGACGCTCTACGCGGTCGACACGACGCGCACCGACATTCTGAAGGGCGTGGAGGTCCCGGTCGGCGGCGTGGTTTCATACAAGTCAGCGGGCGCGTTCACGACGCTGCCGCCCGGGATCTACAATCTCAGCGGCCGCTACGCAGGCTCGAGCACCAATGCGGTCGCGAGGGGCGGCGTGGGCTTTGCGGCGGGATTCACCTATACCGTTTCCGCACGCGGTGACATCACGATCACGTCTACCACCGCGACTAACCGGCCGTTCCTCGACAACACAATTAACCGATAGCACTCGGCACAGGGCCTACGCACGAGTGCCACGTAAAAAGCGCCCCCGGTCATCGACCGGGGGCGCTTTTACCTGCTGCTGCAGCCAAGGTCAGATCGGACCTTCGAGACCCTGCTCCTCTTCCATCGGGATGATCTTCGACGGAGTCTCCGGGCGCGGCGGCTGATCTTCCGGCACGTTCGTCACTGCAAGCACGATGCGCCGGTGAATCGGATCCACCTCGAGCACGCGCATGTCGAAGTTCATGCCTTCGTACGCGACGTCGGCCGGGCTCGTGATCGCCTTCGTCGTCGGGAGCTGCGAGATCGGAACGAAGCCTTCGATATCGTTACCGATGTCGACGACGACGCCCTTGTCCATCAGCCGAACGACCTTGCCCGACAGGTCGGTGCCGACCGGATAGGTCTCACCGATGCGGAGCCACGGATCCTCCTCCGCCTGCTTGAGTCCGAGGCTGATGCGCTTGTTGTCGCTGTCGATGTTGAGAATGACGACGTCAACGGCGTCACCCTTCTTCACGACTTCCGACGGATGCTGAACGCGCTTGGTCCAGCTCATGTCGGAGATGTGAATGAGGCCGTCGATGCCCGGCTCGATCTCGACGAACGCGCCGAAGCTGGTCAGGTTGCGAACCTTGCCGTTGATGCGCGTGCCGACCGGGTACTTGAGCGGCAGCACCATCCACGGATCCTGCTCCGTCTGCTTCATGCCTAACGAGATCTTTTCCTCGTTCGGATCGACCTTGAGCACCACCGCCTCGATCGCCTCGCCGATCGACACCAGCTTCGACGGGTGCCGAACGTTGCGCGTCCAGCTCATCTCGCTGATGTGGACCAGCCCTTCGATGCCGGGCTCGAGCTCGATGAAGGCGCCGTAGTTCGTGATGCTGACGACCTTCCCCTGGACTCGCGTGCCGACCGGATACTTCTCGGCGACGTCCTTCCACGGGTAGCTCTGGAGCTGCTTGAGGCCGAGCGAGATGCGCTCGCGCTCCCAATCGATGTCGAGCACCTTCACCTCGAGCTCCGCGCCGATCTGGACGAGCTCGGACGGATGCGAGATGCGGCCCCACGACATGTCGGTGATGTGCAGCAGGCCGTCGACGCCGCCGAGATCGATGAACGCTCCGAAGTCGGTGATGTTCTTGACGACGCCCTTTCTCACCTGATCCTTGGCGAGATCCTTCATCAGCTTCTCGCGCTTGCCGGCCCGCTCCTGCTCGAGGATGACGCGGCGCGACACGACGATGTTCCGCCGGCGCTTGTTCAGCTTGATGATCTTGAACTCGTACTTCTGCCCGAGAAGCTCATCGATGTTCGGCACGCGCCGCAGTGCGATCTGCGAGCCGGGGAGGAACGCGTCGACGCCCATGAGGTCGACGACCACGCCACCCTTGATCTTCTTGACGAGCGTTCCCTCGACCGGCTGATCGCTCTCGTACGCCACGCGGATGCGCTCCCACACGCGCATGAAGTCCGCTTTCTTCTTCGAAAGCACAACCGACCCTTCCTGATCCTCGAGATGCTCGAGCAGCACCTCGACCTCGTCACCAATCTTGAGGTCCGGGTGATCCTTGAACTCTTCGAGGGGGATGGTGCCTTCGGACTTGAAGCCGATGTCGAGCACGACCATGTTGTCGCGAATGTCGAGCACCCGCGATTTAACAATCTCGCCTTCGTCGATCGAGGCGAGCGTGCCGTTGTACAGCTCCATCATCCGGTCGTACTCGTCGGACGAGTAGTCGTCCTCGTCGTAGAGCTCGGGGCGGCGGTTGATGAGCGGGCGGAGCTGCGCGCGCTGCGCGTCGCGCTTTTCGCGCTGCAGGTCGCGCTTTTCCTGCGTGAGCGTACCGCCGGTTGAGGTAGTGGTCTCGAGTTCGGGCATACCGATCAGAAAGCTCCTGATACGCGGAGTTTGACCTCGCCGCGTCGAGGCAGAAATGCGAGAAGGGCCGCCCACGCGAGCGGGCGGCTAGAACCATTGAAACTAGATGCTTCAAGGCCTCGGCGCAAGTTGCAAACGGGCTTGGAGTTACGGCCAGAGTGCGGGCGGTTTCTGAATGCCGGCGGGCGTCTCTCGTCGCTGAGCCTCGTGACTGAGCGTCGTGAACTGACGCATGAGGCAGGAAACCGCCCTGCCACGAAGGCAAACCGACACAGGAACCTGCCCTGCCAGGAGGCGTGCTGCAGGGGCATGAGGGCACGGCGCATGAGACAGGGGATCGGCCATGAAGCACAACGGCGGAGGCGGGCCCTCGAAGCACTTCGCGCTTGGTCGCGCCGTGGGGATGACGGGGCCGGCCCGACAATGCGGTAACCTCGCCGCATGGAACTAGACGATTGGCTCGCCCAGATCCCCGCAGCGCTTCGCGATTCCCCGGTCTGGAAGGTGCGGGCCTACCAGATCGGCGCTTTCACGGCCGCCGCGGCCGCGACCGACGCAATCGAAGCGGAACGCCGACCCCGGTTTGCACACGTCGCCCCTCAACTGGTGCGGGCCGCCGGCTCGATCGCCGCGAATATCGCCGAAGGCTACTCTCGCCAGTCCCACCGCGAGCGGATCAAGTACTACGAGTACGCGTTAGGCTCGGCGCGCGAAGCGAGCAGCTGGTACTCGCTGATCTCTCCAACCCTGACACCAGGGCCCCTCGAACAACGCCTCACCTACCTCGCCCGCGTCTCACAGCTGCTCCTGAAAATGATCCACAACGAGCGAAACGGCCTCGCCAACAACTCCCCCCGCCGCATCGCCTAACGCAGCTATGACGGAGTTATGACGCAGTTGTGACGCCCAGTTATGACGCAGTTTTGACGCAGTTATGACGCATGGCCCCTCCCCTGCCTCGTGCGCCATGCCCTCATGCCCCTGCAGCACGCCTCCTGGCAGGGCACGTTCCTGTGTCGGTTTGCCCTGGTGGCAGGGCGGCTTCCTGCCTCATGCGGCAGTTCACGAGGCTCAGTCACGAGCCTCAGTCACGAGCCTCACAACGGAATCGGTCCGTCCTTTCGACGGCCTATCCCCTTCGCCAGCGCAACGATTCGCTCGACCTGATCCGCTTGCGTGAGGTACGTCGTGTCGATCAGTATCGCGTCTCGCGCCTGGACCGTTTGCGTCGAATCACGTGCATCCCGCTGAACGAGCCGCTCGGTTTCCTCGGCGATCTCCGCGTCGGTGGGACGGCGCGACAGTCGCTGCACGAGGCGGCGTGTTGCGCGCTCCCATGGGTCGGCCACGAGAAAGATCTTGAGCTGTGCGTCGGGGAATACGGCGGTGCCGATGTCGCGGCCGTCGACCACCACATCGTGTCCGGTCGCAACGCGCCGCACTTCCCCGTTGACCCAGTCGCGGACCGACTGCATTCGCGCCGTGCGTGAGACTTCGCGCGTCACTTCGCCGCCGCGGATCTCGCCGTCGGCGGGCTCGCCGCGGATCAGCGGGATGAAACCCCGCTCAGTCGGCCGGAGCGAGACCTGGCGAGCGACCGCGACCACCGACGGCTCCGACCATTCGTCGGGCGAACCGCCGGCGCGCAGGCGCGCGGCCGTCACGGCGCGATAGAGCGCCCCCGAGTCGACGTGGCGGAATCCGAGCTTCTCGGCCACCCACTGCGCGGTCGATGACTTGCCCGACGCGGCGGGACCGTCGATCGCGACGACGAGCTTCCGGTTCGGATCGGCGACGGTCGCTACGTAGGGAGGCGTCTGATCGGCCATACAGGGAATCTACGCGACTGGCGCGGCTGCGCCGTGCCTCGGCTCACCTCCGGCCGGCCGGCCGGTCACGGCGGCCAGCAACTGCCAAAAACCCGGAAACGACACGACCGCGCACGCCGGGTCATCCACGATGACGTCGTTGCCGGGGAGCGCGCCAAGCACGCCGAACGCCATCGCCATCCGGTGGTCGCCGTGCGTGACGACGCGACCGCGCAGCGGCCTCTCCGTCCCGGTCACGCGGAGCCCGTCGGGCAGCTCCTCGGCCTCGACGCCTAACGTGACGAGGTTCGCGACGACCGTCGCGATCCGGTCGCTCTCCTTGACGCGGAGCTCGGCGGCGTTGGTGATCACGGTGGTTCCGGCGGCGCGAGCCGCGACGCACGCGAGCAGCGGGAGCTCGTCGATCATCGTCGGGATCTCGGTGCCGCTCGCAGTCGTCGCACGGAGTTCGCCGCCACCGGCGCTCGCGACAATCGTTCCGACTGGCTCGCCGCCGGCGTCGCGCTCGTCCTCGAATCGAACGCGGGCACCCATCCGGCGCAGCGCATGAAAGAACCCGATCCGCGTCGGGTTCAGTCCCACGTTAGGCATGCGCAGCTCGCCCGCGAACGCCAGCACGGCCAGGGCGGTGAAGAACGCGGCCGATGACGGGTCACCGGGCACGACGATGTCGAGCGGCTGCAGGCCGGCTGCGGGGCGAATCGTCACCAAGCCGTCCACCGTCCGCACGTCGACGCCGAGGGCGCGAAGCATCCGTTCGCTGTGATCGCGCGACGGCTCAGGTTCGACGACCGTCGCTTCGACACCTCCGACGAGTGCGGCGAGCAGAATCGCGCTCTTGATCTGCGCGCTGGATTTCTCGTTGCGCCATTCAACCGGGCGAAGCGTGCCTCCGCGGACGGTCATCGGCAGCCCGTCGCCGACAAGACCGACCTCGGCGCCCATCGCTTCGAGCGGCCGGGCGACGCGCCGCATCGGCCGCCGTGACAGGCTCGTATCTCCCACGAACAGCGACTCGAACGGGTACCCCGCGCAGACCCCCGCCATCAGCCGGGTGGTCGTGCCGCTGTTGCCGCAGTCCAGCGGCGACTCCGGGGCGCGGAGCCCATGCAGGCCACCACCCTCGATGATCAATTCGTGACCGAGCGGCGCGAGCGGCGCGCCTAACGTGCGCAGCACGTTGGCGGTCGAGTGAACGTCGGCGCTCTCGAGAATCCCGCCGACGCGCGACTTCCCCGTCGCCAGTGCCGCCAGCATCAGCGCCCGATGGGAGATCGATTTGTCGCCCGGAACACGGACCTCGCCGCTGACGCTCAGCGCAGCCATTGCTCCAGCGTCGTGGCGACATCGGTCTTCTCGTCGCGATACTTGACGATCACCGGTGTCTGGAGCGAAAGGCCTTGAGCGTCGGTCCAGCTCGAGACGACCCGCCGCGCGCCAGGAACGACCACCGCGTCCTCCGGAATCTCGAGCGGGCGCTCGGCCGTTCCGCGATAGACCGTCTGGCGGACGAGATCATACACCGGCGTGCCTCGCGTCAGGATGACCCCCGCGCCGAGCACCGCGCCACGCCGGACGACCGTCCCCTCATAGACGCCGCAGTTGCCCCCGACCATGACATCATCCTCGATGACGACCGGCGACGCGTTGACCGGCTCGAGCACGCCGCCGATCTGCGCGGCCGCAGACAGGTGGACCCTTGCGCCGATTTGCGCGCACGAGCCGACGAGCGCGTGCGAGTCGATCATCGTCCCCGCTCCCACCCAGGCGCCCACGTTCACGTACATCGGTGGCATGCAGACGACGCCGGGGGCGAGATGCGCGCCGCGCCTGACGGCCGACCCGCCCGGCACGAGGCGAACGCCATCGCCCGGCGTGAAGGTTCGCGGCGGCATCGACTGCTTGTCGGTGTACCCGAACGTCGTGTCCATCGGCAACGAAACCACCGGCGAGATCCGGAAGGCGAGCAGGATGCCTCGTTTCACCCACGGGATTGCGTTCCAGCGGCCATCAGCGTCGCGGTGGGCCGCGCGCAGCTCTCCGCTCTCGAGCGCGTCCAGTACCGCGGCGACCGCGTCGTTGGCACTCGCGGGGACCGGCGAACCCGCGGGCGTGAGCGCGAGCCGCTCGATCTCCCGCTCGAGGGAAGCATGTTCAGTGGTCATGCGAGGGCACCGGCGCTTCGCAGCGAGGCGCGGAGAGTGGCGGCATGCTGCTCGTCGAGCGGCACAAGCGGGAGCCGAAGAACGTTCTCCATTTTCCCCATCATTGCCATCGCCGCCTTGATCGGGATCGGGTTCGACTCGAGGAAGGCTGCGTGCATGAGCGGCATGAGCGCGGCATGCTCGTGCCGGGCGGCCTCGAAATCTCCGGATGCACAGAGTTCAGCGAGCATCGCCATGCGCTTCGGCGCGACATTCGACACGACCGAGATGATTCCGGTGCCACCACCCGCCATGATCGCCATCGTGAGCGCATCGTCGCCGGAGAGCACCTGAAAACCGGCGGGCGCTTCGCGGACGATGTCCATGATCTGCGTCAGGCTGCCGCTGGCTTCCTTCACCGCGACGATCCGCGCGTGCCTGGCGAGCGCCAGCGTCGTCTTCGCCTCGATGTTGCTGCCGGTCCGTCCGGGTACGTTGTAAACGATTATCGGCAGATCGACGGCATCGGCGATCGCCCGGAAGTGCGCGATGATTCCGCGCTGCGGGGGCTTGTTGTACATCGGCGAAACATGGAGCAGCATGTCGGCCCCGGCCGCCTTCATTTCACGCGACGTGTCGATCGCTCTCCGCGTGTCGTTCGAGCCCGCACCCGCCACAATCGGCACCCGCTTCCGCCCCTGGTCGACGACGATCTCGACCACCCGCCGGTGCTCGGCGGCCGTCATCGTCGCCGCCTCGCCCGTCGAGCCGCATGGAACGAGAAAGTGAATGCCTTCGTCGATCTGCCAGTCGACGAGGTCGCGAAGTGCCGGTTCGTCGATCGCCCCCCCGCCATGGAACGGAGTGACGAGCGCGGTGCCGCAGCCGAGCCAGCCGTTAGGCATCATGGGACGAGCGAGTCGATGAGGTCGTTCATGTCGAAGACACCGCGCCGATCGAGCAGCCAATGGGCGGCGAGGAGGGCGCCATCCGCGAACACGCGGCGGTCGCGGGCCTCGTGCGTCAGGCGGATCTGCTCGAACGGCGCATCGAAGATCAGCTCGTGCGTACCTGGCACCTCGCCGGTGCGAACGCTCGTCACCGGAACCTCTCGCCCGAGCTTCCGCGCGAGCACGTCGCGCAGCATTGCCCCCGTCCCCGAGGGAGCGTCCTTCTTTGCGGCGTGATGCGTTTCGACGATGTGCGCATCGAACGTGCGCAGAGGAGCGAGCGCCGACGCGGCGCGCTCGGCGATTCGCGCGAAGACCGCGACGCCAATCGAGAAGTTCGGAGCCGCGAAGAGCGAGCCGCCGAGCTCCGCGGCGAGTGCCCGAAGGCGCGGGAGCTCGCCGTACCACCCCGTCGTGCCACTCACCACTGGAACGCCCGCGCGCAACGCGGCCTCGATGTTCCCGGCCGCGGCGGTCGGCTCGGTGAACTCGATCGCGACCTGCGCGCCGTTGAGACTACCGGGCGTGATGCCACCCCCGCCCTCGTTGTGGCGGGCACCGATCAGCGCCGATACCGTGAATCCCCGCTCGGGAGCGAGTTGTACGATCGTGCGCCCCATCCTGCCGTCGCCGATGATCGCGAGGCGCGGGCCGGCGGGTGTGCGTGGCGGGGCGCTCATTCCGGCGAGGCTCCAGCGCCGAAGAACGCCTCGTGCAGCCGGCACATTGCCGGCGCGGTCTCCGCGGCGTCGACGACGACGCTGAGATTGATCCCCGCCGCGCTCAGCGACACGAGGTGGACGCGCACCCCTGCCAGCGCGCCTAACGCCTTGCCCATCGCTTCGCCTCCATCGCCGATCCCAGCTCCGACCACCGCCAGGACACCCTTGCCGCGGGCAATCGTCACGTCACCCAGCTCGCGAAGCGCCACCAGCAGCTCGTCGAGTTCTTCGCTCTCGTCGATCGTCACCGAAACAGACACCTCGGAGGTCGCGACGACATCGACCGACACACCGTGCCGCTCGAACACCTCGAAGAAACGGCGCAGGAAGCCGGGGACGAGTAGCATCTTCGCGGTCCGCACCTGAAGGAGCACGATTCCGCCGCGCGACGCAATCGCGCTGACAGCGCGTCGCGGCGCTTCGTGGGTGATCCGGGTTCCCTTCCCGTCGGGATTTCGCGAGTTGAATATCCAGACCGGGATCCCGCGCTCGACCGCCGGGATGATTGTGCTCGGGTGAAGCACCTTCGCCCCGAACGATGCCAGCTCCGACGCTTCGTCGAAGCGGATCTGCTCGATCAGCTTCGCGCCCGTCACGACGCGCGGGTCGGCGGTCAGCATGCCGTCCACGTCGGTCCAGATCTCGATCGACTCCGCGCCTAACGCTGCCCCGACCAGCGCCGCGCTGTAGTCCGAGCCGCCGCGGCCGAGTGTCGTCGTGATGCCGGCCCGGGTCGCGCCAATGAAGCCGCCGAGGACGGGCACCCGACCGCGGCGGAGCAGTGGGAGCAGGTGGTCGCGCGCCGCTTCGGCGATCAGCTCCGTCAGTGGCTCCGCCTTGCAGAACGACTCGTCGGTCACCATCACGTCGCGAGCATCGACGTGATCTGCCGGCAGTCCGGCCCGGCGCATCGCCGCGACGACGAGCTGCGATGAGAGGCGCTCGCCCATCGACGCGATTGCGTCCTTGCTGCGCGGCGTGAGGTCACCGAGCACCGACAACGCCTCGGCGAGGTGAGCCAGTTCGTCGAACATCGCACCAAGGTCGGTGATCAGCTCGTCGGCCTCCTCGCCTTCACCCGAGAGAAGCGCCGCCTGGGAGAGGTGTCGCTCGCGAAGCGCCTCGACGGCCCGCACCGCCCCGATCAACTGCCCGCGTGACGCCTGCTCGGCGAGCGCAAGCAGCGCGTTCGTCGTGCCGGAGAGCGCCGAGACGACGACGATGGGTTCGCGGTCGAGCCGACCGCGCACGATTTCGATCGCCCGGAGAATGGCCGGCGCGTCAGCGACGGAGGTACCTCCGAACTTGACGACGATCACGCTGGGCCGAGCCGTCCGGTCGCGATCAGCAATTCGGCGTTCTGAACGGCCGCCCCGGCCGCGCCGCGAACGACGTTATGCGCCATCGCCACCAGTCGAAGTCCGAGCACCGGGTCGGCGCGGACGCGCCCGACCACCGTCGACATTCCTCCCCCAGCGTCGACATCGCGGCGCGGCTGTGGTCGATCCGGCTCGTCGCGGAGGATGACCGGGCGCTCAGGCGAAGTCGGCAGGGCGCGTGCGACCTCGGCGCCTCGCCAGGCGCGCAGCGCCTCGCGTGCCTGCTCGGGAGTCGCTCGCTGCTCGAGTTCCATCGATACGCAGACGGTGTGGCCGTTCTCGACCGGGACGCGGTTGGTCTGCGCCGCGACGACCGTGTCGGCGATCCGCACGCTGTTCCCCGCGAACGTCCCGAGGAACTTGCGCGTCTCTTCTTCGATCTTTTCCTCTTCGTCGCGTATGAACGGGATGACGTTGCCTAACGCGTCGAGCGATGGAACACCCGGATAGCCGGCCCCCGATAGCGCCTGCATGGTCACCACGACCATCCGCCGAATGCCGAACGCCCGATGGAGCGGAGCGACCGCCGACACGAGCGCGATCGTCGAGCAGTTCCCATTCGTGACGATCGCCCCCGGCCAGCCTCGCCCCGTGCGCTGTCCGTCGAGCAGCTCGAGATGCTCGGGGTTGACCTCGGCGATCACCAGCGGCACATCCGGCGCCATGCGATGATTCTTCGCGTTGCTGACGACGGTGCGACCGGCCCGGGCGAACGCCACCTCCGCGTCGCCAGCAACGCTGGAATCCAGCGCCGAGAACACGATCTCGGAGCTGACCTGCGACGGGTCGCAAGCCAGCACCGGCATTGCGGCGACGTCCCCGGGCAGCTCGCCGCCGAGCCAACGCGCCGCCTCGCCGTACGTCTTGCCGACCGATCGCTCGGACGCCGCAAGCTCCGCGAGCTCGAACCATGGGTGTCGCTGCAACAGCCGAATGAACGCCTGCCCAACGGCCCCAGTCGCGCCGAGCACCGCAACCCGCCGGCGGCGTGTCACGTCGAGAGCAGCGTGCGAGTGATCCGCTCGTAGGCGTCGACGGCCGCGCGCAGCTCGGTCACCGAGATGTTCTCATCCGGCGTGTGCGCGACATGGATCGAGCCGGGCCCGAAGAGCAGCGGCGTGCCCCATCGGCCGAGCAGCGGAATGTCCGATGTGTAGGCCACCGGTGCGATCTCGAAGCCGGGGATCGTGTGGAACTTCTGCATCGGGATGTGCGAGCCGTATTCCAGCTCGGCCTTGCCCTTTGCCCAGGCCCCGAGCGCGGCACGGAGCGGCGCGACGTCGCTGACGAGGCGGAACATCAGCTCCGCTTCGGCATGCTCCGGGATGATGTTCGCCTCGGTGCCGGCACGGATTACGCCGATGTTGACCGTCGTCTCACCCAACAGCGGATCGTTAGGCATCGGCAGCGACTTCACCGTCGGAAGCAGCGCGAGCATCGGCTCGATCGCCGATCGACCGAGGTGTGGATACGCGGAGTGCGCCGGCTTGCCGCGCGTGCGCACCATCACCCGCTGCGATCCCTTCGCGCCGCTCGCGAGCTTGCTCTCGGTCGGTTCGCCGTTGACGAGGTACCGGCTCGTCGCCGGGAGCCGGTTCGCGGCGCGTGCGCCGTCAGAACCCTTCTCTTCGCCGACGAGCATGAGGAGGTCGACGCGCTGCTCGCCGGACTGTACGAGCCGGTCGGCAGCGGCGAGCATCGCCGCCGCGATCCCCTTCGCGTCGCATGCGCCACGGCCATACAACAGGTCCCCTTCGAGCCGAGGGGGGACGTAAGGCGGGACGGTGTCGAGGTGTGTCGAGAGCGTCACTCCGCCACCGGTGCGCGACGCCCAGACGTTGGCGCGCCCCTTCGAGACCTCCTGCACGTGGACATTCCATCCGCGTGTCACGAGCCACCGTGTGACGAAATCAACGGCGCCGCGTTCCTCGCCGGTCGTCGAGGGAATGGCGAGCAGCTCAGCAGCGAGAGCGACGACGTCGGTCATCCGAGCAACATACTCCGTGCTCGACGCCTTGGGCAATTCGTTTTTCCAGGCAGCATCGCGCACGCGCGCCGCGAGCGGTGTGATACGTCGCAACGACAAGGAGGGCGGAACGCCTCTGCGCTCCGCCCTCCCTCGTCGTCACCGATGATCAGGCCGTGTGACCGCCGCGCGGTCGCTTGCCTCCCGGACCGCGCATCGGCTTTGCCCCACTGCCAGCCGGCGGTTTGCTCCGTTCGGCATCGCGTCCCGAGCAATCGATCTGCCGGGCGAACGACCGCCGCGCTGCGCCGGAGTGCTTTTCCTGCTCAACGGCGGGCGCGCCTGCCGAGAGTGACTCGTCTTCGACCGGCCGTGGGCTAATCTCCGCCGGCTTGTCCGTTGCTCTCGTTCGGGGGGCTTCCATGCCGCAGAACGGGGCAGGAACTGTGCCCTGTCGAAGCCTGCGTTATCGCCCGGGATTGGTCTCGATTGTCCGACCCTGCGCCTGCGCTGCAACTTCCGCCCCGCGCGCGAGCTCGACGAACAGCTGCTGCACGAGCCGGTTCGCATCATCGGCATAGCGGTCGTGATCGCGCTCGCACTTCTCGCCGATCTCGGCCAGGCGCTCGATACCGAGCTGACGCCCGGCTTCGCGGAAGGTCTTGAACGTGTCCTCGCTCTGCCGTGAAGTGACGATGTCACCGACAAGCCGAAGGAAATCGCTCTCGCGCGCTGCGTCGGCAAGATCCCGCGCCGCGCCGAGGGCCTTGCCAAGCATCTTCTTGGCCGCGCCCGTCTCTGCGCCGAGCTCCTGCTGATAGTCCTCGAGCATCCGCTGGTGGCCCTGCATCACCGGGATGTACTTGGTGCACAGATCGCGAAATCGCGTGTCCTCAGCCTGTGACTCGTGGTCCGCAAGATTCTTCACGAAGGTCTCGTGCTGCATGACCGCGTTGTTCACCTGGCTCTTCAGAAAATCAATGCCTCGCTCCATCATCAGCTCCAGTCGGTGGTGCGTTGACGAAGTGCAGAGGCTGGGCCACGCGCTGTTCATCGGACGGAGCGGAACCGACCAACTCTGTTGGCAGCGAAGCTTGGCTAACGGCCACGCATTTGAAAGGGTGCGCGATTCGAGGTCCAGTACGGAGACGTGCGCAACGGAACTTCGATCGTTGACTTACGTAAAAATATACTATTATATTCACTAACCCGAATTAACACCGAACCACAGGCTGTATCGCGCGATGAAGAAGGTCAAATCGCGGCCGGCGGCCGCGAAATCGACGCGACCGAAGCGGGCCGCCTCCCGCAGCGTGCCCGCCCTGAGGATCAGGAAGCTGGACCCGCTGCGGATCTGCGGAGAAAGGACGAGTGTGGTGCAGCTGTTCCGCGTCGAGGAGCAGCTGGTGGGGGGCAAGGCCGCGCGGGCGCGGCAAGTCCATCTCGTGTTCAACGACCGGCACGGGTGGTATTGCGAACACGGTCGGAGCTGTCACGCCGTGAGTGCGGTGATGCGGCATGCACGAATTCGATAGGACGAGACGCGAATGACAACGGACGGACGAGAGGAGTCGACCAACATGATCGCACGACACGAAACACAGCAGCGCGAACGGAATGACCTCTGGGCTGAACTGGCCGCGCCAGTCGCCCGGGACACGATCGCCTGGCGGCAGGACGGCCGCCCAATCCAGCGCGACGGGCGCTTCATCGCACGCTTCGTCGCGTACATCGAGGCGAACACCGTTCGCGAGCGCCTCGATACAGTCGTCCCCGGCGAATGGGACCTGACCCTCGAGCTGCTTCCGGCATTGCCCGGCGCGAGCGTCGAGGACGGCACAGCGTGCACCTTCAAGGCGCGCCTGCAGGTACTCGGCGTGATCCGCGAGGATGTCGGTACGGGCAAGGACTACAAGCAGGCGTCGACCGACGCGTTCAAGCGCGCGGCAGTGCGCTTCGGCATCGGCCACGAGCTGTACGCGTACGAGCAGAACTGGGTCGAGCTGGACGGGGATGGAAAATTTGCGAAGCCCGCCGAAGATCCCGCCGCGGCGTATGCGCGGAAGGTTGCGCGCGCTGTACGGGGTGCATCCGTTAGCGAGGTCCCGGAACAACAGCCCGGAATCGTCCACGACATCGAGCGCGATAGTCGTTCAGCGGACCGTTCCGCGCACGCAGCGGATGCCGCAAGGCACGTGGACCTCGCCGCACTGCTGCCCGATAGCCCGGGCTGCCCGAAGTGCGGCGGGAAGATGTGGGACAACCGGCTCTCGAAGCGGAACCCGAAGGCACCGGATTACAAGTGCCGCGATCGGTCCTGCGACGGAGTCGTCTGGCCGCAGCGCGGCGCGCCGGAACCAGCGACAGAAGGCCTGTCGGTCGCGTCGAGCTCCGCGCACGGGCAGCAGTCCGAGTGGACGGACGAGATGCCGTTCTAGTCGGCGGCAATGACAGCTGCGAGCTGTAAGCCGTAAGCAGGAAGCGAACGGCGTCGAAACTGCGTCCCGCCGTCGCTGACTGCTTGACGCTTATGGCTCACAGCTGCAGTTCACCATGCCCGAGGCGGGAATCGAACCCGCATGGCCTTTCGGCCAGGGGATTTTAAGTCCCCCGCGTCTACCATTTCGCCACCCGGGCGCATCCTGCAAAAAAGACGGAGCTGAACGCACTCGACGCGTTCGGCTCCGTCTCTTTTATCCGAGAGCGGGAAACGGGACTCGAACCCGCGACCCCAACCTTGGCAAGGTTGTGCTCTACCAACTGAGCTATTCCCGCGTGCGCGAATCATAAAGTGCAGCGGCGCATCGGGCAAGCCGTTGTTGCGTCACGTAGTTGCGCTATGCGCTCGTGCCGAGCGCATGGACCGCGTACCATGCGCTCCAGGCGACCAACCCCGAGAGCGCGGCATCCCCACCATTCGCGACGGCTCGTCCCGCTTCATCGACCTCTTCTGCCGCGAGCCCGTTGTCGAGCGCCGAGCGGCGAAGCCACTGCAGCACCGCGGCCGAGTCCGGGCCCATCAACCGCGCGCACTGCTGCGCGAGGAGGTGCGGCGTGTTCGACATCGCACGAACGGTGCGACGATAGGTCGAGTCCTCGCGGTCCACCGCTTCGTAGAGCGGGAGCCATAGCGCTGACCCGTGCGGATCGTCGTCGCCTGACGACCCGCCGGCGAGGTCGACGGTCGACGCGAACGTTGTCTTGTCGCCCCGACCAACGACGAAGTGCCGCCGGAGTGCCGCACGCACCGCGTCCGGGTCTTCGACATCCCGCGCGGTGTCCTCATCGAGCGTGCGGCGGAACACGTCGAGCGCCTGGGCCGCAACGGCGTTGCCGTGGAGCGTGAACGGCTGCGCGGTGGTCGCGCCCGAGAGCGTGACCTCGGTCGTGAACAGGGGCACATTGCGGTCGCGTCGGGTCGCGAGGTCCTCGGACGACAGATAGAGCGTGTCCGCGACCACCGGCTCCTCGACGATCTGGTCGTCTTCGGTCGCCCGGATGTAGCGATCGACCGCGATCGCATACGAGGCAGCACCCTCGAGTGAGAATCCCGGCTCGAACAGCGTGCCGTCGAGGTAGTGCACGCCCTGCCCCGGCGCGTAGCCGTGCAGCTCGCACGCACGGATGAGGATCTCGCGCGCGAGCCCGGCGTCGGCGAGCTGCACCGCCGGCAGCGTCCACGCGAGCGCCTCCCAATCGCGCACCGTCAGGCCGCGACCATTCCAGGGCGCGCGCGTCCGCACGATGTAGTAGTGCGCATCGTCGAGCGCCCGACCCACCGAGTAAAAGTATGCGAACAGCAGGTTGCGGTTGATCAGGCGATCCATCTCGTCGTTGCCAGTCGCCTGCTCGAGTGCCTGGATCGCATCGCGCGTGGCCGTGAGCAGCTCGCGCCACCCGCGGCGACGCATCACGCCAACGGTCGCGCGTGCGCCGTCACGCTCCGGCCCGGCGGCGAGATAGAACGCGGCCTGCGATCGACCCCCCGCGGGGACGCGGAGCTCGCGGCGCAGCGCAAACGTCGCCGTCGCCTCATCGATGTCGATCGACACATCCGAGTCGGCACCGAGCGCGAGCGCGACGACGCCGGGCAGCGCCGCGCCCTCGAGTACGACGACACCGTCGTCGGTCCGCGAGACCTGATGCGCATCGTCGAACGGCCTCGCGGTCCGCACTCGCTGTTGCCGATGACCGAGCTTCCCTTCCAGCGACAACGTGACCGCGACGGACTGGGTCGACCTGTTCTCGAGACTGATTGCGTACACCGCGCCCGCCATGTCCGCGTCGCGACCGTAAGGCGCGAAGATCGTTCCGCGAATGATCAGGTTGCCGGCCGAGCAGGTGAACGTCGGCAGCCAGTTGAGCGCCCGCTCCCAGGCGACGCCGTGCTGCGCGAGCTCGATGCGCTGGCCATCCGCGACGATCGTCGGCCGCAGCAGCGGAGGTCCGTCGCCTGACACGAAGTCACGGCTCCCGGCGAGCTCGATCGCCGCGCGCGCGCCCCGATGAATAACGCCGACCGCGTGCAGCGCGCCGTCGGCCGGGTGAATGCACGGGAGCGCGAGCCAGTGATTCCCGGTGATCTGCCACGGAACCTTGGGCAGCGGGAGCGCGGCGGATGACGGTGATCGAGTTGACATGCGAGAGTGAGGAATGATAACCTACGCCGCATGTATCGTCACGGCGGCCTGCCCCGCCCCGCACCGCGGCTCGCACATTCGTTCGCCCTCACGCTCGCGATCGCGAGCGTTTTTTTCGCCATCCGCGTCGGTGCGCAGGACACTCCGTTCCGGATCCGGGACGACGCCGCGACTATTCCCGGGGGCGCGCTCCGCGTCGGGATCTCGGCGGACTTCGCGTACGCCGACCAGCTGCGTCAGGGCAACGGCAACCGGGTCCCCCTCGGGCGACGGCTCGGCTTCGACTCGACCGCGGACAACGTCGTCGCCAGCGCGACGGTGGCAATCACGCGGCTCCCGCTCTCGCTGGAATACGGGATCACGCGCTGGCTATCGATCGGCGCGAGCGCGCCGCTGGTCCGGCGCCGCGTCGAGGCCTCGGCCGACACCAACGTCAGGCAGGCGCCCGCGTCACCGGTCCGGACCCGCCTCAAGGATCCATCAGCAATCGGATCGTTCACCCGCACGAACATCGGCGATGTGGACCTCACCGCCCGCCTTGGCCTCTTTGACAATTTTCGCGGCAGGGCGCCGGTTCGCTTCCGCGTCACCGCCGAGGGTGGCATTCGACTCGGCGCCGGGCCGTCGCGACCCTCGAACAGCCAGGTCGATGCGGGTGCCGGTGACGGTCAGAACGACATTCTCGCCGCCGTGTTCGGCGATGTCGCGTTAGGCAGGCGATGGTCGGCGACGATTGCCGGATCGCGAACCTGGCAGCGGGCCGACCGCCAGACGATCGTGTCGGCTGACAGCGTCTACCCGTCCGAGCAGATTCGCGGCAGTGTCGAGCGCGATCTCGGCGACCTGACGTCGCTGATGATCGCGCCGCGCTACCGGCTCACCCGGTACATCGAGTTCTCCGCGTCCGCGTCGCACCGCTCGAAGACCGCCGACCGCTACGCCGGCGCGCTGCCCGCCGACGGGTGGGGTCTCGTCGCGCCACCGACCGGGTCCTACAACGTCACGTATGCATCACTCGGACTGGTCTTCTCGACGATGCCTGACGGTCGCGCGATCGGGCCGTGGCCGGTCGACCTGTTCTTCGAGCACAGCCGGATCGTTCACAGCTCGGGGGCTACGATCCCTGACGTGCGGGTGGACCGGCTCGGCGGGCGGATGTACGTCAAGCTGTTTTGAGCTTGCCCGACCGAGCGCGCGGGTTCCCGTTACAGGCGCTGCTCAGCCGCGCCGCCGCGGCCGCGACGCTTCGCTGAGTCACGCTTGGCCTCGGGTTCCGGGACCACTGCCGTCTCGAGGAGCTCAGCGGCGTGCGCACGACTGATCTCGCTTTCGGGATCGCCGCCGAGCATGCGGGCGAGCTCGGTGATCCGCGTTTCGCTGAGGAGCACGGCGACGTCGGCGGTTGTCACCCCCCCGCGCGCGCCCTTCGCCACGAGAATGTGATGGTGTGCCCGGGCAGCGATCTGCGGCAGGTGAGTGATCGCGAAGACCTGGTGGTGCGCCGCGACGCGACGCATGGTATCGCCGACCTGCAGGCCGACCTTGCCGCCGATTCCGGCGTCGACCTCATCGAAAATGAGCGTCGGCACCTGGTCGAGTCGTGCAAGAATCGTTTTCAGCGCGAGCATCACGCGCGAGAGCTCGCCGCCGGACGCGACGCGCGAGAGCGGGCGCGCATCGTGCCCGAGGTTGAGCGCCACGCGGAACTCCACCGCCTCGGCGCCCGAGGCACCGACGTCCGGCAGCGGCACGAGCACCGCCACGAAATGGCCGTCGGTCATCCCGAGGGATGGAAGCACTTCGTCGACAGCGCGGCCAAGGCGGGAGGCTGCGTTGCGGCGCATCGCCGTGAGCTCACCGGACGATTCGGCGAGCCGCGCGACCGCTTCGGCTTCGCGCTGCTCGAGCGCGCGCAGATCGAGACCAGCGGATTCGACGAGGTCCAGCTCGGCGCGCGCCTTCGTTCCCGTCTCGATCACCTCGCCTAACGTTCCACCGTATTTCTTGGTGAGGCGGAACAGCAGGTCGCGCCGGCGGCGTACTTCGTCGAGCCGATCCGGGTCCAGCTCGACCGCCGCCTCGTAATCCTCGAGCTCGCGCGCCAGTTCCTCGAGCGCGTAGTACCCGCTGTCGAACAGCTCCTGGAGGCGGCTCCGCGACGGGTCGATGCGAGTGATCGACGCCAACGCGCGCTGCACCGAACCGAGGTGCGTGAGCACTGCGTCCTCGGCGCCGTCGAGCGCGGCGGCGGCGCCGCTCGCGAGCGTGCGCAGCTCTTCGGCATGCTCGAGCCGGCGTGCTTCCTCGTCGAGGCGCGCGTCCTCGCCGTCGACCAGCCGGGCTTCCTCGATCTCGCGCACGACATGCCGCAGGTAGTCGGCGCGTCGCTCCGCATCCGCCTTGCGCCGACGCAGCTCAGCGATGTCCTGCCTGACGGTCGCCAGCGCCGAGTGCGATGTGCCGACAGCGGCCGCTTGCGACTGCGCCCCGGCGAACGCATCGAGGATGTCGCGCTGCTCGTCAGGGTCGAGCAGGGTCTGTGCCTCGTGCTGCCCGTGCACGTTGACGAGCAGCCGGCCGATCTCGGACAGCGCCGCGGCGGTGACCGGCGTGCCGTTCACCCACGCCCGCGCGCGGCCGGCAGCGGCGACTTCGCGCTTGAGGACGACCGTCGATTCCTCGACATCGATGCCGCGCGCGTCGAGCAGTGCCGACAGCTCGGGCCGGTCGGTGATATCGAACGTGCCCTCGACGAGGGCCTTGTCGGCGCCGGTCCGGACGACGTCGGTGTTCGCGCGCTCGCCGAGCAGCAGGCCTAACGCTCCGACGATGATCGACTTGCCCGCGCCGGTCTCGCCGGTGAGCACGTTGAAGCCGCGGGCGAGGGGCAGCGTCAGCTGCTCGATGATGGCGAAGTTGCGCACGCGAAGCTCGGTGAGCATCGGGGTCGCCGTCAGCCCTGGTTGTGACGGTTGAGGCGCTCCTCGCGCCGCTCGTCGCGGTCGAGCAGCCCGCCCCATCCCAGCTTGAGCCGCATTCTCGCGAAAAAGGTCGTACCCGGGAAGCGAACGATCTGCACCGCTCGATCGCTTCGGCAGACGACGAGCGTCTCACCGCGCGCGAATGTCGTTCCGACCTGCCCGTCGACCGTCACCAGCAGTTCCTCGGGCCCATCGTCGGCGCGCAGTGAGATCTCGGCGCTCGGGGGCAGCACGAGCGGTCGCACCGACATCGTGTGCGGGGAGATCGGCGTCAGCAGGATCGATTCGACGGTGGGATAGACGATCGGGCCGCCTGCGGAAAGGTTATACGCAGTCGAACCTGTCGGCGTCGCGACGACGATGCCGTCTGCCGAATAGGACGCGATCGACTCGCCGTTGGCGGCCACGTGGAGCGAGACCATTCGCGCGAAACCGCCCTTGTGCAGCACGACGTCATTGAGCGCGAACCAGCGCTGGCGCTCCTTGCCGGCGGTGTCGAGCGCGCGAACATCCAGCGCCATGCGGCGTTCGGCCGTGAAGTCCCCGCTCGCGAGCCGTTCGACTCCCGCTTCGAGGTCGTCGACGCCGCACGACGTGAGGAACCCGAGGCGCCCGAGGTTGATTCCAAGCACGGGCACGGCAAACCCGTGGAGGAGACGCGCGCCTCGAAGCAGCGTCCCGTCCCCGCCTAACGTCAGCAGCGCGTCGAGTTCCTCGGGCTTGTCGAGTCGAGCGTGCCCGCCGGCAAGGTCGTGCAGCTCCGGCTCGAAGGCGAGCGCCAGGTCGAGCCGTTTGGCGACGGCGATGAGACGGTTCAGGACATCGCCCAGCCCGTCGTACCCTAAATGGCCGACGACCCCGACGCGCATCATCCGGTGACCGCTTCGTGCCCGCTCTCGTGCAGCGCGCGGACGCGCGCCGCGATTCCGGCCGCATCGAGTCCAGTCTCTGCAAGCTGCTTCGCGCGCGATGCCGCGTAGACGATGCGATCCGGGACCCCGTGCGCGACGACCCGAACCGACGGCTCGATGCGCTCGACAATCGCCGCCATGTAGGCACCGAAGCCGTTCACGACGACACCCTCTTCGACGGTCACGAGAATCTTGTGATCGTGGACGAGCGCGCCCAGCGTGAGCTCGTCGTATGGCTTGATGAAGCGGCAGTTGACGACCGTGACATCGAGTCCTTCGGCGGCGAGCGTGTCCGCCGCCTCGAGCGATTTGGCGACCATCGTGCCCACCGCGAGGATCGCGACGTCGCTTCCGCGACGCAGCACCTCCCACGTGCCGTAAGGCACGGCGGGAATGTCGCGGATGTGCGGTACGGTGTCCGGGGCGACATCGCGCGGGTAGCGCATGCAGAACGGCCCGTCGTGGGTCGCCCCGGTGCGCAGCAGTCCGAGCATTTCCGCCCCGTCCTTCGGTGCCGCGATGGTCATGTTCGGCACCGCGAGCATGTAGGGAATGTCGTAGAGCCCCATGTGGGTCTCGCCGTCCTCACCGACCAGCCCCGCGCGGTCCATGCAGAACAGAACGTGCAGCTTCTGCAGCGCGACATCGTGGATGACGTTGTCATACGCGCGCTGGAGGAAGGTCGAGTAGATGGCGCATACCGGGACGATGCCACGGGTCGCCATCCCCGCCGCAAAAGTCACTGCATGCCCTTCGGCGATCCCGACGTCGAAGAAGCGCCCCGGATGTGCCTTTGCGACGACGGCCGTGCCGGTGCCGCTCGGCATCGCGCCGGTTATGGTCACGAGGCGCTCGTCTTCGTCCATCAGCTCCGACAGACCCTTGCCGAACACCGCGGTGTAGTTGGGATTCGCCGACGATGTCTTGCGCTGCTTGCCCGTCGCCGGATCGTGCCCGGGCGGCAGGGCGTGCCACTTTTCGACGTGCTCTCCCGCGGGAAAGCCCTTTCCCTTCTGGGTGATCACGTGCACCAGCCGCGGCGACTTCATCGCGCGCACCGCGGTGAAGGTGTCGATCAGCACATCGAGGTCGTGGCCGTCCAGCGGGCCAAAGTAGCGCAGCCCGAGCTCCTCGAAGAGCACGCCCGGCGTCAGGAAGTTCTTGACGCTTTCCTCCCATCGCTTCACGAGGTTCCCGACCATCTGCACCTTTGCCGGCGCGGTCGCGAGCATCTCGCCGATCGCGGTACGGACGCGATTGTAGAGCGGGTTGCGCTGGATCGACACCAGGTACTTCGACATCGCGCCGACGTTAGGCGCGATCGACATCTCGTTGTCGTTCAGGACGACGATCAGGTCGCGTCCCGTGTGCCCGGCGTTATTCAGCCCCTCGTACGACAGGCCGCAGGTCAGCGCGCCGTCGCCGAGTATCGCCACAACCTTGAAGTTCTCCCCGGTCAGGTCGCTCGCCGTCGCCATGCCGAGCCCCGCCGAGATCGCGGTGCCAGCGTGCCCCGCGCCGAACGCGTCATAAGGGCTCTCGCTGCGCTTGAGGAACCCGGACAGACCGCTCTCCGCGCGCAGCGTCTCGAAGCGGTCGCGCCGGCCGGTCAGCATCTTGTGCGGATACCCCTGATGGCCGACGTCCCACACCAGCTGGTCGGTCGGCGTATCGAAGACGTAGTGCAGGGCGATCGTCAGTTCGACGACGCCCAGCCCAGCGCCGATGTGGCCACCCGTCCGGGAGCAGACATCCACCAACCGCTCTCGCATCTCGGCGGCAAGCGTCCGCAGCTCGTCGCGCGTGAGCGATTTGAGGTCAGCGGGAGAATTGACGCGATCGAGAACTGACATGACTGTTCCGCGTTGGAGCGTGTTGCGACTGCACCGACGGGGTGCCCCGAATGGGCGCCCCCGTCATCCTGCTAATTTCGCCGCGCGACCACGTATCGCGCGAGGTGCTCCAGCTGGGCCGTGAGCATCCCGGCTGCGCGGAGCGCGGCGCACCCCTCGTCGACCAACGCGCGGGCGCGCGCCCTTGCTCCCTCGACCCCGAGCAGCGCCGGGTAGGTGCTCTTCTGCAGCACCAGGTCGCGGCCCGCCGTCTTCCCAAGTACATCGGTGGTCTCGGTGACATCGAGCACATCGTCGGCGATCTGGAACGCGAGTCCGATCGCCTGACCGTATACCCCGAGCGCATCGATGCGATCGTCTCCCGCCCCCGCGGCGATGCCGCCGATGCGGACCGCCGCGCGAATCAGCGCGCCGGTCTTCGCGTTATGGATCCTCTCGAGCTCGACCAGCGTCAGGGCGCGGCCCTCTCCCTCGAGATCGAGCAGCTGGCCGCCGATCATTCCACCCGCACCCGACGCGCGCATCAATTCCGACACGATGCGCCTGCAGTGCGCATCATCGAGACCAAGCGACTCGGAGCCGTAGAGCGCACAGCGGACCGCGAGTGGCACCATTGCCAGGCCGGCCGCGGTCGCGGCTGGGACGCCGAACGCCTTGTGCACCGTCGGTCGGCCCCGTCGCATGTCGTCGTCGTCCATGCACGGCAGGTCATCGTGAACGAGCGAATACGCGTGTACCACCTCGACGGCCGCCGCCAGGCGGGTCGCGTCATCGCGGCCGCCGGCAGCCTCGTACGCCGCGAGCACCAGCACCGGGCGCAACCGCTTTCCTTCGCCGAGCACGGAATAGCGCACCGCGGCGGCGACCGTTGGCGGCATGCCGTCGAGGAAACGCGCGCAAAACTCCTCGAGCGCGCGGTCGATTGCCGCTCTCGCATCTCCCGCGGTCGAGCGCAACGGCGCCGAGCTCGCGACGGCCCCTCCGTCACCCATCGAAGTTCTCGAGCGCGAAGTCGCCATCGCTCTTTTCGACGAGGGTCTTCACCTGCGCTTCCGCCTGCGCCAAACGCTCGGTCACCGCCCGAAGGCGGCCGACTCCCTCCTCGAAAAGCTTGAGTGCCGAGTCGAGCTCGATGCCGTCACCCGCCAGCTCATCGACGATCGACTCGAGCCGCCGCAGCTGCGCCTCGACGCTCTGCTCGTCGATCGGTCTGCGCTCCGCGCTCATCCTGGCTCCGTCATTCGAACGCGCTCGGTGCGGGCCGACACGCGTCCGTCGCGCAGCACGAGCTCGAACGCCTCGGCGGGCGCGAACTGCGCGGCACGTCCCTTCGACGTCCCATCTGCCGCGAGCGCCACCGAGTAGCCGCGCGCAAGCGTCGCGAGGGGGCTGAGCGCATGGAGCCGCCCGCCTAACGTTGCGGTCCGCGCGCGATGCCGTTCGATCGAGCGCGCCATCGAGGCCGCGGCGCGCTCGCGCAGCGCGAAAGCCTGGTCGCGCGCGGCCTCGATCTGCTGCTGCACCGCCATCGCGAGCGCGCTTCGCAGCGCGTCGATCTCCGCGAGGACGTCCGACGTGAGTGGCACCGCCGCCTCAGCCGCGGCCGATGGTGTGGCCGCGCGAAGATCGGCGACGAGGTCGCAGATCGTGGTGTCGATCTCGTGCCCCACCGCCGAGATGACCGGCATCGGAAGCGCGGCAAGCGCCCGGGCGACGCGCTCGTCGTTGAATGCCCGCAGATCATCGCGTCCCCCGCCGCCCCGCCCGACGATCGCGACGTCGGCGTCGCCCCAGCGCGCGAGCATCTCCAATGCGGCGCACAGCTCATCCGGGGCGTTCTCCCCCTGCACCGCCGCCGGGACGACGACGATCTCGATGCCGGGCGAGCGTCGCCGGGCAACGGCGATGACGTCACGGATCGCTGCACCGTTAGGGCTGGTGACGACGGCGA
The DNA here is from genome assembly GCA_031359795.1 of Gemmatimonadaceae bacterium. Classification (GTDB taxonomy): domain Bacteria; phylum Gemmatimonadota; class Gemmatimonadetes; order Gemmatimonadales; family Gemmatimonadaceae; genus JABFXC01. The sequence goes on along the minus strand of JANMAM010000205.1, from coordinate 68,110 downwards.
TCCGTCGCGGATAGCGGGGCAGCGCGCGCTTCCGCCCTGGCGCGAGCAGACCGTCCTTCTCGAGCCGCCGCAGCGCGAGCTCGAGCGCCTTGCGCGTGAGGCCGTCCCCCTCGGCTTCCATCCCGGTAACGACGAGCTGCATGTCGCCGCGCGCCGCATAGACGGTGAGCTGGCCTAACGCGGAGACCATCATTCCTTCGTCAGGCGCCGCCGGAATCCGGCGCTGGTCGCGGGACCAGACCACGCACCGGACCTGCGCCGAGCCATCCCCGAGGCAGAAATACCAGTGTCCGTTCCGGTGGCGCTTGAAATCGCTGATCTCGCCGCGAACCCAGAGCCGCGGAAACGCGCCCTGCAGCACGTCACGCGCGGTCTCATTCAGGATCGAAACCGGGATCGCGGTCGCCGCCGACTCGCCCGGAGCCTCGGCTGCATGGCCGAATGAGATCTCGACGGATGCTTCAATAGTCGCCGGCGGATCTGCACCCGCGAGTGGAGCGTTGGCGAGGGCGAAGAGCGGATCCAGGAACATGTCGAGTGCGTCCGCGGGCCGGGCCGGGCCGCGCCTCGGCGGGCGACGCCCCGTCACGCCGTCTCCCGCGCGGCAAGCTGTCGCGCGCCCCCCGGCCGCGATGCCGCCAGCGTTGCCGCACGCACCGTGTTTCTGAGCAGCATCGCAATGGTCATCGGTCCGACACCCTTCGGCACTGGCGTGATCTGCGACGCCAGCGGGCGGACGGCGTCGAAGTCGACATCGCCGACGAGACGATATCCTTTCGCTGATGATGGGTCGTTCACGCGATTCATTCCCACGTCGATCACGACGGCGCCCCGCTTGATCATGTCGGCCGTGACGAGCCGCGGCCGCCCCGCAGCCGCGATGAGGATGTCGGCGCGCTTCGCATGCGACACAAGGTCGCGTGTATGCCGATGGCAGACCGTCACCGTTGCATTGCCGCCGGCAGCGTCCTGCATCAGCAGCGCCGCGAGCGGCTTTCCGACGATGTTGCTGCGACCGATGATGACGCACTCGGCCCCAGCCGTCGCAACGCCACTCTGCCGCAACAGCTCCTGCACGCCGGCCGGCGTACAGGGGGCAAAACCGTCCTTCTCACCGATCAACAACTTGCCGACGTTGACCGGGTGAAACCCGTCGACGTCCTTGGACGGATCGATCGCGCGGATCACGGTGTCCGGGTCGATCTGCTTCGGGAGCGGCATCTGCACGAGGATGCCGTGCACTGACGGGTCTTCGTTCAGTGCGCGGACGCGCGCGAGCAGTGCCGGCTGGGTCGTATCGGCCGGTAGCCGAATCGTCGTCCCGTTCATCCCTGCTTCGATGCAGGCCCGTTCCTTCGCGCCGACGTACACCGCGCTCGCCGCGTCGTCGCCGACGAGGATCACCGTCAAGCCGGGAATTACTCCATTCGCAGCCAGCCCGCGCACCTCGATTGCCAATGCGTCGCGCATCCTGCGAGCAATGGCGGAGCCATCGATGATCCGGCCCGGCTCTCCGTCAGTCCAACCCTGCGGCGCAGTGCTGTCAGCGCGCAAAGTCCACTGCCCTCGTTTCGCGGATCACGACCACCTTGATCTGCCCAGGGTACTGCAGCTCCGCTTCGATTCGCCGCGCGATCTCTTCGGAGAGCGCCGCCGAGCGCGTGTCATCGACGTCGTCGGGCGTCACGACGACCCGGATCTCCCGGCCAGCCTGGATCGCGTACACCTTCTCCACTCCGCGATAGCTCGAGGCGATCTTCTCGAGACCTTCGAGCCGCTTCACGTACGTCTCGAACGCCTCACGGCGCGCGCCCGGACGTGACCCCGAGATCGCGTCGGCCGCCTGCACCAGCACGGAAATTTCGCTTTCGTGCGGAACATCGTCGTGGTGCGCGGCAATCGCGTTGACCACGAGTGGATGCTCGCCGTACTTGGTCGCGACCTCGACGCCCAGCTGCACGTGCGTTCCCTCGTGCTCGTGCGTCAGCACCTTGCCGATGTCGTGGAGCAATGCGCCGCGCTTCGCCATCGCGACGTCGAGCTTGAGCTCCGCCGCCATCGTCGCGGCAAGCCAGGTGACTTCCTTCGAGTGCTGCAGGATGTTCTGGCCATAGCTCGTCCGCCAATGCATGCGTCCGATCAGTTTGATGATCTCCGGATGCAGCCCATGTACGCCGACTTCGTATGCGCTGCTCTCGCCGAGCTCGACGATCTTGGTCGCGATCTCGCCCTGCGCCTTTTTCACGACCTCCTCGATCCGCCCCGGATGAATCCGGCCGTCGATCACCAGCTTCTCGAGGGCAAGACGCGCGATCTCGCGCCGGATCGGATCGAACGAGCTGACGACGACCGTATCTGGCGTGTCGTCGATGATGACATCGACTCCGGTCGCGAGCTCGAACGCGCGGATATTGCGGCCTTCCCGCCCGATGATACGACCCTTCATCTCGTCGTTCGGTAGCGAAACCGCGGAGACCGTGCTCTCCGCGGTGTGCTCGGCGGCGATGCGCTGAATGGCAAGGGCAACGATCTTCTTTGCCTCGCGGTCGGCGTTGCGACGTGCCGACTCGCGGATCTCGCGAATCCTGTTCGCGGCATCGGCGTGCGCCTCTTCTTCCATCCGCCGGAACAGTTCCGCCTTCGCATCCTGGCCGCTCATTCCCGCGAGCTGCTCGAGGCGGTGGCGCTGTTCGCCAACGAGGCGCTCGAGTTCCTGCTCCCGGTCCGCGGTTCCCTTCTCGCGCTTCGCGACCTCGGCGACGCGGCGATTGAATTCGCGGTCGCGCTGGTCGAGGAGGTCGAGTTTGCGGTCGAGAATCGTGTCCTTCTCCTGGAGCCGCTTTTCTTCGGTCTCGATCTCGACGCGACGCCCGCGTGCGTCCTGCTCGAACGCCTCGCGCAGCTTCATGACTTCTTCCTTACCCGCGAGCACCGCCCCCTTCCGCGATGACTCGGCTTCACGCTCCGCGTCGCCGACGATGCGCTTGGCAGTCTCTTCGGCGGTCGCTTTCGCGAGGGCCTGACGGGTGACTTCGCCTTTCGTCCCGGTGTTTCGGCCGATAAAGAAAGAAGCCGCGGCGGCCACGATCGTGAGGGTGACCAGCGCGGCGATCAGCAGCGTTTCGCTCATGGCTCTATCTATATCTCCAGCGCGCCATGGGGGCACGCGTTCGTGGAAGGGGGCACACAGCTCTCGCGCGCTCTCTACAGCAGCGCGGCGTGCGGGGCTAACTACAGCCCCCGCTTGAAGCTACGGCCACCTGCTGAAGCTATGTCGTCGGGGCCGCTTTTGCTAGACCGGCTCCCCGCGCTTGGCCGGCGGAAGGAGCCGCCGGATCTCGCTCGCGAGCCCCTGCATCTCGGCGGCGAGTTCGTCGCCCTGTTCGCGAGCGTGGAACAGCTCGTCCGTGATCTTCATCGCGGCGAGAATCGCCGCCTTCTGCGGCTCGATGACGGTGCCCCCCGCGAGCACGGAGCGGATCGTTCGATCGACGTATTCGGCGACGGCTCGCGTGAATTCTGCTGACCGCTCGGTGCGAATCGGATACTCTTCGCCGACGATCGTGACTCTCACCGAACGCTTGACGCTCACTTCTCCCCCTTCGCGGCCTGCTGCCTCACGAATCGCACGCGATCGACGAGCTGTTGCGTCCGCGCCGTCGCCGCTGTGAGCCGGTTCGTGAGGTCCGCGTTCTCGCGTTTCAACGCGACCGCATCGACCGATTCGCCAGCGGAGCCCGAATCGAGTTCCTTCAGGCGCGCTTCGGCGCTGAGGGCACGTCTGCGAAACGAAGCCAGCTCGTCCTCCAGATGACGGACGAGCAGTGCGAGATCGCGAAAGGCCGCGACTTCAGGCCGTACGCTGCCGGATTCCGAGCTCATGCTCCAGGGTCTTCAGGAGTTTTTCGCGGCGACCGTCGACTTCCTTGTCGCGTAGAGTGCGTTCCGGGTGACGCAAGGTCAATCGCCAGGCGAGCGATCGCACCCCCGGGTCGACGCCCTTGCCGCGGTACTCATCGAACAGCGTCAGAGATTCGAGCAGTTCTCCCGCCCCGCGCCGCAATACTGCCTCGACGGCACCGACCGTTATGCCGTCAGGCACGAGCAGGGCGAGGTCGAAGTCGGTTGCGGGGGTCGCCGGCACCGCTCGGTACTGGGGCGTCTGCCGGCCATCGCGTTGCGCGGTACCGGAGTACGCGTGCTTTCCAGGGGACGCCACCGGCGCTGAGTCCACCGCACCAAGCGAGAGCTCGACGCCGAATGCCGGGGCCGCCCACACTGGCGCGTCGAGCGCGACGCGAGTCACCACGCCGCGCGGCGTGCCATCCACATTGATCTGCCAGAGTACGTCGGGAGTTGCGCCGGCCACCAGTTCACCACTCCCATCGCCGAACGCAATGCGCAGCACCGATTCGGCAATCGCTCTTGCGTCCCACTCGTCGAAGGCCGGCGGCTTGCTCTCGGTAAAATGCGGTGGGCGGCGCGAGCCCATGATGAGTGCGGCAACGCGCGTCTCCTCCGCGGGGAGCAACCCATTGCCCGGGGCGAAGACGTTCCCGATCTCGAACAGGCGAACGTTGCCCTGCATGCGGGTGAGATTGTACTCAGCGCGTCGCGCGAGCGTGTCGAGGATGTCGCGGCGCAGGTACGCCTCGTTCTCGGCGAGCGGGTTCATCACCCGGACGAATCCGCCGCGGTCGTCGCCGCGCACGAAGGGCATCGGACGCACCTCGTGAAGACCCGCCGCGACGAGTTCATCTCGCAGCGCGGCCGCGAGTGTCCACTCGCGTGGAACCGGAACCGCGGACGGACGCGCACTTCGCAAATCGGCGGGAAAACTGTCGTATCCGACCAGTCGCGCCACTTCCTCGATGACATCGATCTCGGTGATCACGTCGCCGCGCCATGTCGGCGGCGTGACCACCAGCTCCTCATCGCCCCCGAGCATTTCGGTGCCAGGCCGCAATGCGGCGCTGATTCCAATCCCGCCTAACGCGCCGATGATCCGCGCGGCTGGCACGGCCTGGCCGAGGACCTTCCGGACTCGCTCCACGCGAAGCGCCACCGGAGTCGGAACGCGCGGTTCGGAATAGACGTCGGCGGGCGCGCCGTCCACCGTTCCGCCCGCGAGCGCCCTGATGATCTCCACCACGCGCTGCAATCCAGCCGGCGGCAGCTCCGGGTCGATCGTTCGCTCGAACCGGTAGCTGGCGTCGGTCGAGAGGCCGAGCGCGCGCCTGGCGGCGCGGGTGCGCCGTGGATCGAAGATTCCGACCTCGATGAACAGATCCGTTGTCGCGTCGGTGACTTCGCTCTCGCGACCGCCCATCACCCCGGCGATCGCCTGCGCGCGCGTCGCGTCGGCGATGACGGTGATTCGCTCGTCGAGCGTTCGTGTGGTTCCATCGAGGGTGACGAGGGTCTCGCCCTTCCGGGCCTGCCTGACGATGACCGCGTTGCCACCGAGCTTCGCGGCGTCGAAGGCATGGATGGGTTGCCCGAGCTCGTGCAGGACGTAGTTCGTCGCGTCGACGATGTTGTTGATCGAGCGCACGCCAACCGCCGCGAGGCGCGCCACCAGCCATCCGGGACTCGGGGCGACCTTCACGCCGCGCACCACGACGCCCATGTACCGGGGCGCGAGTGCCGGGTCTTCAACGCGGACGTCGATGGAACCCGCCCGTGCCGCGCTCGACGCACGGGTTGCCGCCCCAACCGCGGTGGCGTCGGCGCCATCGATCTGCGGGAGTCGCGCCGTCGTCCCTAACGCGGCAGCGAGCTCGCGAGCGATGCCGCGGTGCGAGAGGAGGTCGGGACGGTTCGGCAGCACGTCGATGACGATGCGGGTGTCGCCGGCTGGCACCGCGTCGAGGAACCGCGTTCCCGGGGCAACCTGCAGGTCGAGCTCGAGAATCCCCTCGTGGTTCTCGCCGAGACCGAGCTCGCGCGCCGAACAGAGCATCCCATTCGACCAGGCGCCGCGAATCTTCCGCTTGTCGAGCTTGAGCCCTCCGGGCATCGTCGTGCCGCTCGGCGCGAACGGGTAGAGCGCCCCCTCCTTCACGTTAGGCGCACCGCAGACGACGTCGATCAGCTCACTGCCCCCCGCGTCGACCTTCGTCACCCAGAGGTGGTCCGAATCGGGATGGCGGGCCGCTTCGACGACGCGCGCGATCACGATCGGCGCGAGATCCGCACGCAGCGGGATTATCTCGTCGACCGTCGCGACGCGTTCGGTCAGCAGGTCACGCACCCCTGCCGGCGACAGCGTGTGCGGCACGAATGCGCGGAGCCAGTCGTGAGAAACGTTCATCGGGCGATCTGCTCGAGAAAGCGGATGTCGGAGTCGTAGAGAATCCGGATATCGGGAATCCGGTAGCGTTGCAGCGCGATCCGCGCGGGCCCCATTCCGAATGCCCAGCCGGAGTACTTCTCAGGATCGACGCCCGAGGCCTCGAGCACCCGCGGGTGGACCATCCCCGACCCGAGAATCTCCATCCACCCCGTTCCCTTGCAGCCCGCGCAACCGACCCCGCCGCAGAGGCGGCACTCGACGTCCATCTCCGCCGACGGCTCGGTGAACGGAAAAAAGCTCGGCCGGAACCGCGTGCGTGTGGCGCCGAAGAAGCGCTTCGCGAAATGTGTGAGCGTCGCCTTGAGGTCGACGAAGCTGACTCCTTCGTCGATCGCCAGTCCTTCGATCTGCGCGAACATCGGCGCGTGCGATGGATCGAAGAAGTCGCGACGATAGACGTTGCCCGGAACGAGCACGCGCACCGGGGGCGCCCAGCGCTGCAGCGTGCGCACCTGGACCGGCGAGGTGTGCGTCCGCAGCAGCGTGCCGTCGCCGAGGTAGAGTGTGTCATGCAGGTCCATCGCCGGGTGGTCAGGCGGGAAGTTGAGCGACCCGAAGTTGTACCACTCGGTTTCCGCTTCCGGGCCTAACGCGATGGTGAATCCAAGCTCGCGAAAGATCTCGACGATCTCGTCGATGACCAGCGTCACCGGGTGCTTCGCTCCACGCCACTGGCGGCGGGCGGGCATCGTTGGATCGAGTGCGGGCGCGGTCGATGCGGGAACGAACGTCGCCTCACGCGCCGCCAGTGCCGTCTCGGCGATGGTCTTGACGCGGTTCATCTCGGCGCCGGCTGCGCGCCGGTCCTCGGCGACGAGCGCCGGAAGTGATTTCATCAGCTCCGTCAGGCGCCCGCTCTTCCGCCCGAGCCACGCGTTGCGCGCCGTCGCGAGCTCGTCGGCGCTGGTGGCCGCCGCGATTGCCGAGACGGCGTCCTGTTCGAGCTGGCGAGCGGCGGCGAGAAACTCCTGAAGCGTCACGAGAGCGGGACCGGGAGACGAGTCGGGGCGTGGCGTGGGGGGAAATGCGACAGCGGCGGGACGACCGAGGTCGCGCCGCCGCCGCCCGTCCAATCTACTGTGAACTACGCCGGCGTTCTACAGGCGAGCGGTGCGAGGCGCCGCTCGCGCCGGTCACGCCGCGGGGAGGGCCGAGCGGGCCTTTTCCGCGAGCGCGCCAAACGACTCCGGGTCATGCACGGCGATGTCCGCGAGAATCTTCCGGTCGATCTCGATGCCGGCCAGATGCAGGCCGCTGATCAGCTTCGAATAGGTCATGTCATGCAGGTGCGCGGCCGCGTTGATGCGGACGATCCAGAGCCGACGGAATTCGCGCTTCTTGTTCTTGCGGTCACGGTAGGCGTAGCGCCAGCCACGCTCGACCGTCTCCTTCGCTGGCTTCCACAGCTTGCTCCGGGCGCCGAAAGCGCCGCGGGCCGCTTTCATGATCTGCTTTTTCCGCCGGAGGCGAGCCGGTGTCGATGTTGCGCGAGGCATGAATGCTCCTTACGCCTGGATCAGGCGCTTGATGTTCTTGATCTCGCCATTCGTCGTGAAGGTCGTGGAGCGGCGCAGATTGCGCTTCCGCTTCGAGCTCTTCTTCGTGAGGATATGGCTCTTGCCGGCCTTGTTCCGCTTCACCTTTCCCGTCCCGGTGAGCGAGAACCGCTTCGCGGCGCCCTTGTGGGTCTTCATTTTCGGCATGTTACAGCACCCGATTATTTCGGTGTGAGAATCATCGTCATGGACTTTCCTTCCAGCCGCCCGGCGCTCTCGATCTTGCCGATGTCGGCGAGCTCCATGGCGACCCGGTCGAGCACGAGCTGCCCCAGCTCCGGGTGTGCGACCTGACGGCCGCGGAACATCATGGTCACCTTGACCTTGTTCTTCTCTTCGAGGAAGCGCCGCGCATGGCGGGTCTTCGTATCGAAGTCGTGATCATCGATGCCGGGGCGATACTTCACTTCCTTCAGCTCGATGATGTGCTGCTTCTTCTTGGCGACCCGGGCCTGCTTCGCCATCTCGAACTTGTACTTGCCATAGTCCATGATCCGGACGACGGGGGGCCGCGCAGTCGCTGCGACTTCAACGAGGTCGAGCCCCAACTCCTCTGCCATGCGAAGCGCGGCGTCCACTTCCAGGATGCCGAGCTGACTGCCGTCCGCGCCGATCACGCGTACTGGAGAAATGCGGATCTGTCGGTTGACGCGAACGCGCTTGGTGGTGTCCTGAATAGCCGTTACCCTCGCAGAGGAGAAAAACAAAAACGCGGATTCCCACTGGGGAGTCCGCGTACGGCACACGCCTTCCCCGATTGCGGGAAGGCCGCGTGATCACGTCGACTCCTTCAGCACACCCCGCAACGAACGACGCGAGGGCCAGAGGGTGAGGACGCCGTGAGGCGTCCTGCTTAGCTTGTTGTCGGAGCGAAAGTTAGGCGGTCACAGCTCAACAGTCAAGCGGGCCTCGAGCCCGCCTCGCACGCCGTCAATCCCAGAATCACCCCGTCCTGAATGCTGTCGGCCCTCCTCGCGATCCTGCTCGGCGCCCTCCGGCTATTCGGGCTGACGGCGCTCGGACGCGCCCTGCTCCGCCGGCGTCGCGCACCCTGGCTCACCGTCCCACTCGCGCTACTCGCCGCCGGTGCGGCGCTCGGCGCGATGTACGCCGTGATGCTCTGGCTCGGATGGCGCAACGCGGCGCTGGCGGTCGACGCGCTGGCGATGTTGCTCGCGATCATTTTCCGCGGCCGGCAGACCGCGATGGAGATTCGCCGGCTGTTCGCTCCCCTCGCCTCGCTGGTCCGCCGCAACCGATCGACCCGCGCGGTCGCCCTCGCGATCGCCGTCATCTACCTGTTCGCGGCGGTGATGCCGCCGCGAGACACGGACGCCCTCCGCTATCACCTCGCGCACCTCGCCCAGATCGACGCCGAAAGCCGATGGGCCGCGGTGTCGATCGCGCACTACGCGTTTCCCTTTGCCTGGCAGTTCGGATTTCTCCCCTTCGTGCACGTCGGGCTTCCGGAAGGAGCGCAGATCGTCAACCTCGGCGTCTGGGTGGTGGCGGTCGCGGCGATAGTCGGGCAGCGCGGTCACGACAGGATCGGCGCGCTGGGCACGCTGCTCCTGGCGGCCGTCTGCCTGGCGCCGATCGCGATCGGGACGGCGACCACACCGACGGCAGACGCCTTTGCCGTTCTCTCCGCTGTCGTCGTGGCATCGCTCCTCGCGGGCAACACCCCCGAAACCGGCGGCGTGGGATTCGGCGATGCGACAGCGTTAGGCTTCGCCGCGTGGGTGGCGGTCGGCACGCGCTACCAGGCATTCGCCATCGGCATCGCGGCGTCGGTCGTCGCGCTGCTCTGGCTGGCGCGCTCCGACCGCTGGGTGACACTGCTCGGCTTTGTCGAGGGCGCCGTCCTCGCACTGCTGCTCGCCGCACCGTATTTCCTCGCGAATGCGGTCCGGTTCGGCAATCCTGTCTGGCCGCTCCGCTCGGATGATGGATTGGACTACACCGCGACCGTCGGTGCCTTCTACACGCGAAGCTGGCACGGCGCTCTGGATCTCGCTGAGCTCACGCGATCGGTGGCCCGGCTGCTCACCGATCGATCGGCAGTGCCCATCCCGATGCTGGTGTTCGTGGCCATAGTTGCCGCATGCCTCGTACGCTCGGCGGCCGGACGACCCTCGCGACGCGTTGCCGCATTCTGCGCACTCTTCCTGGCCGTCTGGGCACTCGCGCAACCGATGCTCTATCCCCGATTCGCCGTGTATCTCGCCGGGCCGGCTCTGCTGCTCGCGCTGCGCCATGAGGATCTTCTCGATGGTCGTCCCGCGCGGTACGCGCGGCGCGCGGTCGCGGGCGTGCTGGGATTGTCCGCGCTCGCGTTAGGCGCGTACGCGATCGCGGGTATGGCCTCCGATGTCCGGACGCTCGCAACCGGGGGCCGGGCCGCGGTCCGCGCGAGCACATGGTACTACTCCGTCTACGCCTGGCTGGGCGAGAACATCGCGCCCGATTCGCGAGTGCTCGTCATCGTGCGATCGGGTGAGACCTACTACCTCGATCGCGAATACCGCCGCGCCGATCCGGGGTCGAGCGCCGAGCTGGACTGGCCGAGCATGCGCGACGGCGCGTCGCTGGCCTCGCGGCTCGCCGATCGCCGCTTCGAGTACGTCGTCTACGAGCCGCTGGACTGGGCGCGCGCGCCAGGCGGCGAGGCGATGATGCATGCCATCGCCGATGCGGTGTCGCGCGGGGGGCTCGTCGAGTTGAAGCGCTTCGATCTCCGCCTGACGCGAAGCCGGTTCCGCGATGCGTCGTTTCCTTCGACGGTCGTCGTCTACCGGGTCAGGCCCGCAAGTGGATCAGGGGGCAAGACCATAGGCCTTTCCGTCGTGCGCGACTCTACCCCAGGCAACGGTCGGGTCGTGTTCGAACACCACCAGCCAGTGTTCCCGTTCCGCGCGGGCAAGAATGCGCCGCTTGCTCTCGAGCGTCACTAACGGTTCGACGTCGTAGCCCATGATCCACGGCAGCGGCAAGTGCGCCGATGTCGGGACAACGTCTCCGAGGAACAGCGCCTGCGCACCATCGGATTCGACGAGCACGCTCTGATGGAAGGGGACGTGCCCGGGTGTCGCCATCACGCGGATTCCATCGACCACTTCGCGGTCCCCGTCGATCAATTCGATGACACCCGCGTCGACGAGTGGAACGAAGTTCGGGGCGAAGTAGCTCGCTGCCGTCCGCTCGTTGGTGTGCGTGGCGTAGTCGTATTCTCCACGCTGTATCACGTAGCGCGCGTTCGGGAACGACGGTCCGACGACACCTGACTCGTTCCGATAGGTGTTCCCCCCGGCGTGGTCGAAGTGGAGATGCGTGTTGATGACCAGCGACACATCCTCCGGGCGGGCGCCCAGCCTGGCCAATCCGTCTTCGAGCGCCGTCCGGCCGCCGGCACCCCGGTTCTCGATCCCGTAGATCTCGTGGAACTTCTCCGTCTCCTTGTTCCCAGCCCCGGTATCGATCAGGACGAGGCCGGATGGATGTTCGACCGCGAGGCAGCGCATGCCTAACGGGATCCGGTTTCGCTCGTCCGCGGGGATACGCCGTTCCCAGAGCGGCTTGGGCACCACCCCGAACATCGCGCCGCCATCGAGCCGTTGCCCACCCGCCTGAATGGCGTGGACGGTCAGGGCACCGACGGTGGTCGTCTCGACGAGCGGTGTCGGAGCAGGCATTCCTTTCCCGGGAGAACGTTAGGCGCGCGCCCGAACTCGGACGAACGTCAGGCGGTCGTGTCGCGCGTGACAGGCACCGGCATCGCGGGCGGCCGGCGCGGCCGCCGGCGTGGCGTCCGGTTCCCAGTCAGCCGCTCGAGGTGCGTCCATGTCGAGCATTCGTGATCGCTCGCCGCGCAGCGCAGCATGCGAAGCAGGCAGTGCGCGGTCGCGATCGCGTCGCCCCCCGCCCGGTGCCGTCCCTCGATCTCGACCCCGTAGTGCGAGGCCACCCAGTCGAGCGACTTCCGGCGGAGCTGCGGCAGCACCGCGCGAGCGAGGCGCACCGTACAGAGGCGCCGTCCCTCGAGGCGGCGTCCCGTCGCCCGCGCGACCTCGGCCGAGATGAAGCGCCAGTCGAATGCGGCGTTATGCGCGACGAAGATCGTTCCCTCCATCCGGGCCAGCAGCTCTTCGCAGACGTCGCGAAACTTCGGAGCGTCCCTGACCATCTCCCAGTTGATGCTCGTGAGCGACGTGATGAAGGGGGGAATCGACCGCTCCGGATTGATCAGCGTCTGGAAGACGTCCCGCACCTCGCCGCTCTCGACACGCACCGCGGCGATCTCGGTCACGCGATGCCCGGCGGCCGGGCTGCCGCCGGTCGTCTCGACGTCGATCACCGTGTAGCTGAGCGCATCGAGATGATCCGGATCCGGACCGCGATCGAATTGCGGCTGCTCGGGCACGCCGGGCGCTCGCTCGCGTACCGCCGCTGGCGGGGCGGCCCCGGCTTCGGCGAGGCGCCACATCCCGTCGCTCCCCCGCGCAAACTCGCGTCGGCCGGCGAACAGTGCGGCCGCCATGTGCTCCGCGACGGTTCCTGGTACCGCCGGCAGCTGGCAGACCGACGCGATCAGCGTCGCCGCGCTCGCCGGACCAGCCGCGAGAAAGTCGCTCGCGCGCGTCGCCAGCAGCGATTCCGCCGGACGCGTCGTCAGGCCGTACGGCGCCGCCGGACGATCGCTCACGACCATGGGTCGTCCCTCAGTACAGGGCACGTCATGCAGCGGGGTCCACCGCCACCGCGCACGAGCTCCGACCCCTCGAAGACGATCACGCCCCGCTCTTCCTCGCCGAGTCGCTCGTCGCCGGCGAGAAAGCTCTCGGCGCGGAGGATACGGAATCCCATCTTCTGCATCTCGCGGAGCGTTTCCTCGGAGCGGTGATAGGAGAGCACCACGCCCGGCCGCATCGCCACGAAGTTGCAGCCGGAGGCCCACTGCTCGCGCTCCTGCATGATGCGTCGCGACCCACCGCAGAAAATCGGCTCCATCGGCAGGCCGACCGACTGCAGCGCGGCGAACACGTTAGGCAGCTCCTGGACGTGATGCTGTCCCTTGCGCCGGTGGAGGATGCGCAGCCGCTCGGGTCCGATGAAATGCGGCGGGAACATCACGCACAGCTCGCGATCGACCTGCGTGAAGATCATGTCGAGGTGGATCGCGGTGTTCTCCTTCGGCATGACGACGACGATGACGTCGGTGACGCTCGTCTTTTCGAAGAGCAGGTCGGTGAGCGTGTCGATCGCGGCCGGGCTCGATCGCTCGCTGAAGCCGATCATTACGGTGTCGCTCCGGATCGGATGAACGTCGCCGCCTTCGAGCGTGTAGTTCAGCCGACGCTCGATCGAACCGTCGTAGAGAATTCCCTTGTTCTGGAGCACCGGATGCGACAGGAAGAGCGCCTTCATGATCAGCTCCTCCGACCAGCGAATCCCGTAGCGCATCGACCCGATCAGGACGTGGTCCTCGAGGACCATCGCCACGTCGCGGGTGAAGAACAGGTTCGGCAGTGCCGGGAGCACGTACCCGTGCTCGTTGAGGGCAGTCGCCAGCGGCCCCGCCTCCTCTTCCCGGCCCTCGATCAGCATCTGCACCAGCGCCTCGGCCGGCAAGTCGGCGATCTCCCGCGCGAGCGGCTCCGAGGGAACGATGTCCATCGTCTCCTTGACGAGGAGATCGCGCACGTCGCGGTTGGCGAGCACCTCGGTCAGCAGGTCGCGGACGGTATGGACGTTCGCGAACCGCTCGACGATCGCAACGAAGCGCCGGTGTTCGCGCCGCGCTTCCTCGTGGTCGATGATGTCGTCGTACAGGTAGTCCTCGCGCGTCGTCGGCGTCACGGCGAGGAGCTCTGGACCGGGCGTGTGGACGAGGACGCTTCGCAGGCGCCCGATTTCGGAACTGACATGGACTGGCATTGGCGTTCAAGATACCCGACAGGACACCAAAGGGGCCAGCCCGCACGCGGGCGATTCACGGCCGGGAACCGTTAGGGCGCTGGACCGCCGAACCAGCGCTTGCTAACTTGTGAATCAATTCACAAGCCCAACGCCCGTTGAAACGCATCGCCGATTCCACCGTCCGACGATTGTCGCTCTACCTCCGCTTTCTCGAGGATTTCGAGCAGCGCGGGCTCGAGACGATTTCGAGCGACGAGTTGGCGCGCCGCGGAGGAACCACCTCCGCGCAAGTGCGAAAGGACCTGTCGTTCTTCGGATCGTTCGGCAAGCGCGGACTCGGATATTCCGTCGCTGAGCTGTCGAGCCGGATCCGCGAAATCATGGGGCTCGCCCGCGAGTGGCGCGTCATCATCGTCGGGGCCGGGAAGATCGGGGCGGCGCTCGCACAGTACCGCGGATTCTTCCAGCGCGGATTCCACATTACCGCGGTCTACGACAGCTCGCCGGAGAAAATCGGCCGCGCGTGGGATTCGCATACGATTCGCGACGTCCGCGATCTCGAGCGCGATGCCGCCAGCGAGCTACCCGACATCGCCGTACTGACGGTACCGGCCGGCTCGGCACAGCGAACGCTCGATCGAATCGTGAAGTCGGGCATCAAGGCAGTGCTCAACTTCGCGCCAGTGCAGCTGCAAGCCCCAGCCGACGTGACCGTGAAGACGGTGAACATGGCGATGGAGCTCGAGAGCCTGTCGTTCGCTCTTACCAACCGCGACTCATAGCGATCCTTCGCTGCCGGGGCGGTGCCCGTGGAGTCAGAGCGAGTCGAGGAGATCGTCGATGGCCTTGGTCGCGGCGTCAGGCATCGGGGCACCGGCGACCACGCGCTGCAGGATGTCGACAGCCTCCTGGGCGAGGTCCTCCGGGTGCTTGCGATCGCTCGTGAAGCGCACGATGTGGCCGAGCAGGATCGCCGCCAGCCCGGAGCCATCGCCCTCTTCGCCATCTTCCGTCCCGCCGTCTTCGAAGGTGGGCACACTCGCCTTCCACGGCTCATCAGCCTCGCTGCCTTCGGTGAGCCGCGCCGCGGGAACGAGCGCCACCAGGCGGCCCTGAATTCCTGGCTCACCCTCGAATGCAAGCAGCCCGACGAGCACGGGCTCCTCGAACAGTTTCAGCGCAACGAGACGCTCGATCGACTCGCCTGGCATCGCGCAACGCGCAACGAGCCGCCCGTCGATCCGGGCAGCGAGGCACACGCCGTCAGGCGCACGCTCGTCGGGGAGGGGCGCCACGCTGACTTCGAGCGGCGTCGCGGTCGCGACGAAGACAGTCGTCGCCGGAAGCTCGTCGTCATCTTCAGCTCCGTCGCCGTCGTCATCGTCATCGTCATCCTCATCGTCCGCGTCGCTCGACTCGTCCTCGGCGTCCGTGTCGTCGTCGAGGTCGTCGAAATCGTCTGGCTCCTCATCTGGTGGGAGCCGTCGTCCCCACAGCATCGTCGACCTCCTGGTTCGTCCGCGATATCGACGCAGGTGCATCTATCACGCCGCGCGGTCCGTACCCGGCGCGCGCGAGCGCCGGCATCAGCGCGTCGCCCCTCGTCCGCGCTTCGGTAACCGTGAGGACTTTACCGGCGTGCGTTTCGATTTGCGTCGCGCGCCATTCGCGCGCTTCCTCGCGGCAGGCTTCCGCTTTTTTTTCGGCGGCGCGAGGATCGACCCGCGGCAGTTTTCCGCACCGCACCGACACTTGTAGAACTTCTCGTCCTCGTCGGTGTGGTCGGTCGTTCGCTCGTACTGGTAGTCGTACAGCACTTCCTCGCCGGGCCGGATCGTCCGCAGCGCATAGATGAAGATGCGCTTCCCTTCCACGACTGCTTCGGCGTTGGGGTCGCACGAATGGTTGATGAAACGTGCATCGTTGCCGCCGACGGCAGCGTCGATGATCTCCTTGCTGTTCACGATGAACAGGAAGGTGTGGTGCCGCTTCATCTTTTCGTCGTCGTACCTGCGATCGGCTTCGTCGTTGCCGATGTGTTCACCCGTGTACTCGATGATGCGCTGACCGCTCCGGATCTGGCGCGTCGCGAACGCCCCGAGCCCCTGGATTGCCGATTTCCGCAGCTCGAACGGCTGCCCCTTCACATTCGCCACTTTGCCTATCCGATGGATTTGGTGTATGCCTGTTCGTCGCGTCGCGTCAGTCGGCGGACGCGGGCTGGATGCGGCCACGACACTCGCCGAAGCCGACCCGGATGTGACCGTCGCTCGTGCATTCGCCGCGGATGACCACCTCGTCGCCGTCTTCGAGGAAGCCCCGCAGCTCGTCGCCAATCCGCAGCGGCTCCGCGCCGCGCCGGGTCAGCTCGAGCATGCAGCCTAACGCGTCACGCGTCGGACCGGAGACCGTACCGCTCGCGAGCAGGTCGCCGGGACGAAGATTGCACCCGTTGCTGGCATGGTGCGCAACCATCTGCGCCGGAGTCCAGTACATGTCCGAGAATCGTGCCCGGCTGACACGCTGCGGCGCGATCCCGCTCTCGCGCATCGTGCGCGTGCGCACCGAGACGTCGAGCGTGAGGTCGATGCCACCGCGTGCGCGGTCGTCATCGTCGCTCAGGTAGGGAAGCGGAGCGGGATCGCCAGGCTCGCGCGGAGCAAGTGGCACGCGGAAGGGGGCGAGCGCTTCCATCGTCACGACCCACGGGGAGAGCGTTGTGGCGAAGCTCTTCGACAGGAATGGTCCCAGCGGCTGGTATTCCCAGCTCTGGATGTCTCGTGCCGACCAGTCGTTTACCAGGCATAGCCCGAACAGCTGCTCGCTCGCGCTTCGCATCGACAGGCGCTCACCGAGGACGCTGCCGGTGCCGATGAATGCTCCCACCTCGCACTCGTAGTCAAGCGACCGGCTCGGGCCGAACGACGGCGCCGGTGCGCCGGGCGCAATACGCTGGCCGAGTGGCCGCCGCAGATCCGTTCCGCTCGCGATCAGCGATGACGCCCGCCCGTGGTAGCCGATCGGGACGTACTTGTAATTGGGCAGCAGCGGGTTGTCGGGCCGGAACATGCGCCCGACGTTGGTCGCGTGATGGATCGATGCATAGAAGTCGGTGTAGTCGCCAACCCGCGCCGGAAGCACGAGGTCGGCGTCGGTCATCGGGACCAGGATCTGCTCGGCATCCTCCGCCGCCGACGATCCGGCCGCGAGGAGCGTGCCTAACGCGAGGCGAAGGGCGCGCCAGGCCGGACGGCCGAGCGCCATCAGGTCGTTCAGCGCTGGCGCGGCGCATACCCTCGCCGGCACCGCCGACTCCCCGGTGAAGTAGCCGACGCGCGTCGCCGCGGTCACATCGAGGATCATGTCGCCGATGGCGACGCCGACACGCGCCCGCTCGTCGCTTCCTGCGTGGCGAAAGACCCCGAACGGCAGATTCTGAATGGGAAAGTCGGTCAGCCCGTCATTCGCCGATTGAACCCACGACCGCCGCTTCGGATCGTGCGTCTGGTCGATCCCAGGGATCACAGCAAGCCTAACGCCTTGAGGTCGGCGACGGGCTCGTTGAAGGAACACGAACCGAACCCTGTGATCGAGCGGGTCCGCCCGGCGCGGAGCGACGCGATCCTGAATGCCCGTCCCCGCCACATCACCGCTTCGTCGGTCGCGGTCAGCGCCGTCGGCTCGCGCTCCTCGAGCGCGGCAACGATGTCCTTCTGTGCGCCGCCCTCCCGCGCGATCATCGTGGCAAGGAGTACGTTGAGAAATCCGAACATCGTCCCCGCCGGTGCTCCGTCCTGGTAGCTCAGCGGGTACTCGGCGCGGAGCGGATGGTGAAGGCCGGCGGTCGCCTTGAACACGATGTCGCGCTCGACGCAGCGACGGATGAAACGCGCCACCTGCCCAGCCGGCGGGATCGCGTCAGGGGTGGTGCCACCGGTGCGAACCTTTGCGCGCACGCCAGCGCCGCGAATCGCGTCGAGCAGGTTGGCCGGATCGTCGGCGATGGGAATCTCGACGAAGATCGCGACTCCGGAGGTGAGCGAAGCACTTGGCATTTCCCGCGGCGTCATCGCCCGTGTCTCGACGGTGTCGATCGCCGCCCGGCCGCGCTCGCGAAGGTTGAAGCCGATGATCGTGTCACGAAGCGCCGGATCGAAGGCCGGTGCGAGCACGGAGAGCGGCCACGGGTTGCCCTCGATCGTTGGCGGGGCTTCGCGCGACCATTCGTCGAGTCGGGTCGCGGGAATGACGAATCGGCCCAGCATCCACGCGGTCGGCTCTCCGCGATGGCTCGCGTATTCCCCGATCGCGGCGCGCATGTCAAGTGTCGCTGGCGGAAACAGCCCGGCGTAGTCGACAGCCTCGGCGAGGAGCGTGTACAGTGCTTCCTTCATCGCGCCGTCACCTTGTCGCGGGCTGTTGGGCGCCGAGCAGCGCTCGGGGCGGGGGTGGGGGCGGGGCCGCGACGAATAAGAGGGAGCGCATCGAAGCCCAAAGCTAACCGTCCGACGGAGCGCGCGAAATCGCTCGCGCGATTCCCGCCCCTGCTTGCCGGTGAACCGACGCCAGGCTTGCCATCGGCTCTGCCTACCAGTGTTCGCGCCGCGCGAGCTCCGTGATGTGCGCGACGTGATGACGGCTATGCCAGCCATAGAGCGCGAGCATCCGGTTCAACGTCAACCGCCCGTGCTCCGGGTGCTCGAGCTCGCGTTCGAAGTCCGTCGCGCGCAACGATCGGAGCAGCCGAGTCCACCGCGCGTGCAATCCGTCAAGGAGCGCCAGCGATGCCTCGATCGGACCTGCCCGCCCGTCAGCCAGCTCGGCCCACTTGGCCTCGTCGTACGCCTTGATGCGGGGGACGTCCTCCGTCAACGCAAACTTGAAGCGGATGAATGCGTTGATGTGGCTGTCGGGAACGTGGTGCACCACCTGCCGCACGGTCCAGCCACCCGGGCGATATGGCGTGTCGAGTTGCGCGTCACTCAAGGCCGCGACAGCCGCACGGAGTTTCCCGGGCAGCAGAGAAATGTCTTCGATCCAACCGGCCCGCGACTTTTCATCGGCACCGCTGAAGGAGAAGCGGCCGACGGGATAGCGAAGATCGTCAGTGGTCATGACTCGGTCGGTGAGGGGATCCGCACTCGACAAGATGCAATGCTCCGCGTGCGCATGCTACCGCACGGGTCGCGCCTCGGGCTTGCGCGTCGCGCAACGACGTACGATCCTGGGTTCGCATGAGCGACCTCGTTCCACTCTCCCGCCCGTACACCGCCCGCGATGGAGCGCCGACCATTTCGCTGGTCGACCGCGCGATTTTCCTGCGTCGCTACTACGCGCGGTGCATGGCCTGCGGATTCTGCGCCGACTCCTGCTGCGCTCACGGGGTGGACGTGGACGGGCGGGTGGAGGCGGCGCTCCTGTCCGAGGCGCCGGCGATCGAGCGCCACACCGGAGTCGCGATGAGCGATTGGTTCCGAAGTGACGCGGCGCCGGACGAGGACGCGCCGGGGGGAACGCTGCGCCGGACCGCCGTGCGCGATGGCTACTGCGTCTTTCACGCGCCAGGCGGTCGCGGCTGCATGCTTCACTCGTATGCGCTGAGCACGGGACGCGACTATCACACGCTCAAGCCGATGGTCAGCACGCTCTTCCCGGTGACGTTCGGCGCCGGCGCACTCGTGGTGTCCGATGAGCTCGAGGACGGATCGCTGCTCTGCGGCGGCGACGGTCCCACCGCGTATGCGGCCGCGCGTGACGAGCTCGCGTACTACTTCGGCGATTCGCTCGTCAACGAGCTCGACTCGCTCGCGTCTTCGGCACCCGCGTCGGCGCCGCTCGCCGCCGACGCATAGCCCCACAGGATCGCGACGACGAAGAGCACGGTCCCGGCAAAGCGCACCATCGCCGCGATTTGTGCGTCCTGCTGCAGCACGTCGAGCTCCGCCAGGATGAACGCCCAGTCATGCTCCCCGCCGCCGACCAGGGGCAGCGCCTGCTCCTGCGCGTCGGCGATGTACACGGAGATGTTCCAGAGATTCTCGGCGACCCACCAGAGCGCGACACTTCCCGCGAACTGGTCCCGCCGCCGCAGGAAGTAGCCGACGAATGCCGCGGGGACGATCAGCTGGAACAGCGTACCCCCGAGGGCGGTGATCAACTCGCCGAAGGGAGCGAATACGAGGTGGCCGGTCTCGTGAATCGGCAGGTTCACGTTGTCGATCAGTGTGAACCCCGGTTCGCGGAGGATCGCCATTCCATACAACGCGAGCACGCTCACGGCGGCGACTCGGGCCACGCGACGCGCCGGCCAGGCGGAGGTTTTTAGTATCATCTGATACTTATGTGTCGGATCCGAGCGCGATGCGACGCTGTCATCACCGCCGACGCGCGATGGACCAGGCAGGTAACGCGCGATTGCGTCAGGCGCGCTTACACAAATCATGCACATCTGCCGTGCAACCTTTCTGAAACATGGGGCTGTCCCACCCGTACAGTCGCGAGTACCTCGTCACGCACTGTTTCGTTGCGAGACCCGTCTAAAAAAAAGGAGCCCCCCATGAAATCACTCTGGAGCGCCGGCGACATCGTCGCCTGCAACTGCCCAACTTGCCGCCAGGTCGTGCAATCGCGTTTCGAGCTGCGCACGATCAGGATGGAACGCTCGCGTCTGCGCGTACCGAATGTGCTCGTTGACGTCTGCAACATCTGCGACAACATCATCGCGATTCCAAGCCAGTCGATTCCGCAGCTTCGCGAAGCGGGCTGGGCGAAGTAGCGGCTCCGCCGTGCGCGCGCGAAGGCAAAGTCGGGTGCGCGCGCCGCGGCGCGGATGTATCTTGGCCGGATGAGAATCGCATCGACTGCCGCGCGCGTGCGCGCGCGACTCTTCGGCCGGATCCTGACAACATCGTGTATCGCCGCGCTGGCGGCCTGTAGCGCATCGTCCGCGCGGCCGGCCGACTCGTCGGCGGCCGCGCCCTCCGCCACTGCCACGTCCGCGGCACCATCTCCCGCATCGCCGGCAGCCGGGACAGCCGCGGCGACGCCGATGCTCGTCGTCTACAAGACGCCGTCGTGCGGGTGCTGCAAAGCTTGGGTCAAGGCAATGGAGAGCGCCGGCTTCAGCGTCGAGGTGCACGACCTCCCCGACCTCACCGCGACGAAGCACGCCGCCGGCGTCCCAGCCGAGCTTCAGGCGTGCCACACGTCGCGCATCGGCGGCTATGTGGTCGAAGGACACGTACCCGCCGAAGACATCCGTCGGCTGCTCGCCGACCGCCCCGATGTGGTGGGGATCGCCACGCCTGGCATGCCGGTCGGCTCGCCGGGGATGGAAGGTCCGTACAAGGATCGCTACGACGTCCTGACGTTCGGGGCCGACGGCCGCACGACCGTGTTCGCCTCGCACTAGTCCGCGCGCGACACGACCCGAACCCTCGCGCCTAACGCGTGCCGGGGGTCGCCTCGACAAGTATCCGGACATAGTGCTCCACCCCGCCGGACTCCGCCCGGATCACATGGGGCCCGGGCACGAGCGGCAGGCGCGCCGCGCCGAAGCGCCGTCCATCGACCGACCAGCGCACGGCAGCGGTCGCGCCTGACGTGCGAAGCGGAACCGTGGAGTAACGCGCATCCACCGATGGGGGCACGGCATAGCGATCGCCGTCCACTGGCGACACGATCCGGAACGACCCCGCCGACGACGCAACGGTGAGCGGTCGATGCACACCAGCGTTCCGCTGCGCGGTGAGCCAGCCATCGTACGTTGCGGGCATCGACACCGTACCGCCGCGATGCCAGTCGCACTCGTCGCGCGGTTCGCCGCCACGAGCGAACCATTCGTCGGCGGTGGGGCACGTCGCCCCGGCCCGCATGCCGGACAGCCGGCAGATCTTCGCGACGACCGCGCCTGCTTCGGCTGGCGTCGTGAGGGCACCTGGGGAATACCGCTTCGCCGTCTCGAGTACGGCACGATGGAGCAGCGGTCCTGCGCCAGTGATCCCACTCACGCCCTCCATCGCCCGGCCGCTGAAATTCCCGACCCACACGGCGACCGTGAAGCGGCCAGTGACGGCCACCGCCCAGTTGTCGGTGAAGTGTCGGCTCGTGCCCGTCTTCACCGCGACCGGGTAGCCGAACTCGAACGGAGTCGAAACACCGAACCCCGGAACCCGCGCTTCAGCGTCGGCGAGCACGTCGAGCACGAGCGCCGCCGATTGCGCGGAAAAGACCCGGCGGCCGGGGTCCCGTTCCGGGCCACCGCCGGGGCGCCAGCGAATGGGGTGCCACCTCCCGCCGTTCGCGAGCGAGCGATAGGCGTTCGCGAGTTCCAGCAGCGTCACATCGCCGTTGCCTAACGCGATGCCGAGGCCGTAGTAGTCGGCGCTCTTGTCGAGGGACGCGAAGCCGGCGGCGTGAAGAACACCCAGCACGCGTCCCGCCCCGAGCTGCTCCGCTGTTTCGACCGCGGGAATGTTGTACGAGCTGCCGAGCGCCTCGCGCACGCGGACCGGGCCATGGAATCGATGGTCGTAGTTCCGCGGGCGATAGAGCCCGACCGATGTCTGATACTCGCGGGCGACATCCGCGAGCACCGTCGCGGCAGTGAATCCGTGATCGAAGGCGAGTCCGTACACGAACGGCTTCAGCGCGGATCCCGGCTGCCTCGGCGAGTCGACCATGTCGGTCTGCCCCGCGGTGTCGGCCCAGAAATCGGGAGAGCCCACCCAGGCGAGAACCTCGCCCGTCGAATTATCGAGCACGACTGTTGCCGCCTCGCGAACACCGCGGTCGCCGAGGACGTCGACCGTGTGCCGGACCTCGCTCTCGAGCGCGGTTTGCAGCTGAAGGTCGAGCGACGTGCGAAGCAGCCCCGCGTTGCCGGACGCGATGGACTCGCCGGCCGCCGAATCATCCACCCATCGAAGGACGCGAGTCGTGAAGTGCGGAGCGAGAAAAGGCATTCGAGTCGGGCGGGCGATCAGCGGCTCGGCGAGCGCACGGGCGGCATCGCCCGGGCCAACGAAACCCGAGGCCTGCATCCGATGAATCGTCCGGGCGCGCACCCGCCGGGCGCGAGTGAGCGAGGCGAAGGGGTTTTCATTCGCCGGCGAGTTCGCGAGGCCGGCGAGGAGCGCGGCCTGCGCGACACTCACGTCAGCCGATGACGCGTCAAAATACAAATCGGCCGCGGCCGCGACGCCGACCGTGCCCTGTCCGAGATGCACGCGGTTCAGGTACTGCTCGAGGATCTGCTGTTTCGAAAGGTGCCGCTCGATCCGCAGCGCCCAGAGGACTTGTGAAACCTTGCCGAGCACATCGCGATCGCCTGGCGCGACGAGGCGCGCGGTCTGCATCGTCAGCGTCGACGCGCCCGAAACGATGCGTCCAGCTTTCAGGTCATCGCGAACGGCTCGCGCGACCGCACGCCAGTCGACGCCAGCATGCGAGAAGAATCGCCGGTCTTCAACCGCAACGAATGCCGTGATCAGGTCCGGATCGATCTCCGCGATCGATACCCAGCGCGAGCGAGTTCCGTCGCCCGCACGAGTCCCCCGCAGCGGAATCCCATCGCGGTCAGCGACCACGATCGCCGGCATGACCGATGGTGCCATCACAGTGGCCGGGATCGGCCAGCAGATCCAGGCCGCGAGCGCCGCGAGCGGTGCCGCGCCTAACGCGGCACCTCGCCACAGTCGGCGATTCACGGTTTCTTCGTCACGGTGAACACCCCGCCATCCGAACGGCCAAAGATTGCCGGGTTGTACATCTCCTCGGCGTGCGCAGGCGGACGCGCGAACACGCCGGGCGTGGTCGCGCGAGCGACGTACGTCGCGCTGTAGCTTCCCTTCCAGAGCTGCGTCGCGAAGTAGACGACGCGATCGTCGCGGAGTTCGCGGTAGTCGAACGGAGACCACCAACCGGATTCCCAGCTGCCGTAATACCAGTGGCCGTCGTCTTCGCTATCGGCATCCTCGTCGTCGATGTCCCTGTTGGCCTGCCCCGCACCCGGACCGGGAATGACCGCGCTCGTGCGAAGACTGAGGTCCACGGCTTCGAGCCCCGCGGGCAGCGCGTCATCGAGCACGAGGAATTGCCTGTCCTCCGGAACCGTGATCCGCAGGCGAACGCGCACGAGCTCTCCCTCGACGACGGAGGTCACCGGCTTTCCACCGTCATAACGCTCGTACCACCGTTCGACCTGGATGCCATGGTCGTCCGGGCGCACCGGCCGGCGTTCCGGTACTTCCCGAACGGTGACGTAGTAATAGATCGGCGATCGGGATGCGCCGTCCCGGTCGAGTTGCAGGCGGAGCGATTGCGCGCCATTCGGCGCATCCGCCAGCAGTCCGCTGAGCGGCACGGATGAATCGGCTGGCGTCGCCCCGCCAATGATCGCCTCGAAGACCGCCCGTCGCCCCGACCGCACATGCAGTGTGCTTCGCGCCGTGCCCGCCTCCGCACGCAATCCACGGTCGAACGCGGAGAGCGCGACGATCGCCATCCCCCAATCCTGCGTGTTCCACCAGCGATTCTGCGCCGCTCGACCCTGTTGAACGAGCGTCTCGACGAGTGGCCCGATCAGTGGCTGGTCGGGTGCAACGGCGAGCGTCGCAAGGAGGAGTCGGGCCGCGGGCCTGACGCTCGACTCGAAGTAGAACGTGGTGTCGCGGAATGCGCTGTCGGGAAGGACGGCGCGCCGGCCCTCGATCCTGATTGCCGCCCATTGCGGCGCGAGCAGCGCCGCGGCGGGTCGCATCGCGCCTCGACGCGCCAGCGTTTCGGCGAGCCGTGAACGGTCCTCGGGGCGAAGCTGCGCAGCCTCCGCCACGAGCCGATTCTCGGCCGCGATGTCCGGCGAACCGCGACGACTCAGGAAGTCGACGATCGCAACACGGTCGGCGAGCACATTCCAGCGCCAGCCATACCACCGGCGCATGATATCACTGCTGAGCGAGTCCGATTTCAGGGCGCGCCGCAGATATCCGTCCATGCGCGCGAGCATCGAGTCGCTCACCGGGATTCCCGCCGCGCGGGCATCGAGCAGAAACTCGCCCGCGTATGACGTCAACCACGGTGTTGACCACTGCTCGCTGCTCCAGTACCCGATTCCTCCATCGTCGCGCTGCCTGCCTGCCAGCGTCCGAACCGCATTTTCGAGATCGCGCTTTGCGCTCGCTGGAACTACCGCGCCGGGAGTCGCTCGCGCGACGTAGAGCGCGAGCAACGGCCGCGCGCTGCTCGTGACCTGTTCGGTGCAATACCAGGGGTAGACCCGGAGTTGGTCGTAGGCTCCGCGCACCAGCGACAGCACCGAGCTGCCGAGGTTTATCTCGACACGCGACCGCGCAGCGTCCGTGCCTTTCGGGACGACGATCTCCACCGACGCGGTATCCCGGAGGACGCCGCTCGCGGTGTATGCGCGCGGATGGTAATCGGGGCGGAATGGAAGCTTCGATTGAACGGCGTCCACGTCCGGCCCGCTCGTCGCCGTGAAGCGGAATACGGCGGTGTCGCCCTGATCACCCGCATTCCTGCTCGCGGCGCGGAAGGGAAAGCGGACCTCGACACCGCGCCCCTGTTCGAGCGACGCGCGCTGCGTGGTATCACCGCGCGTATCGACGCCTAACGCGAACGCGCTGACGGTCACCAGCCCGGGAGCACCGGTGCGCCGGTTGACGACGGCACCCGCCGTGAACTCGTCGCCCGGCCTGAGAAAGCGCGGGAGTGCGGGGCGCGCGACGAGCGGTCGCGTCACGAGCATCTTCGCTTCGCCGCTGCCGTAGCGGTCGCCGGAGGTCACGGCAACGGCCATGACCCGGAACGTCGTGAGATTGTCGGGCAGCTTCGCCGTCGCGACCCCATTGCCCTGCGCGTCAGTCAGCACCGAGCCGAGGAAGAAGGCGGTCGTCTTGAACTGCGATCGCAGCACATCCGCGGCACCGACGCCGCCCCCGCCGCCAGGCTCGCGCCGCCCCTTCTCTCCCTCGGGAATCTGGGGCGCGACCGAGACAAGATTGCTCGCGAGCCGCATCCCGAGCCCGCGGGTCGCATAGAGCAGGTCGATCGGATCCGGCGTCGTGTATCCGGTAAGCGAGAGCACTCCCTCGTCCACCGCCCAGAGGGTCACTTCGGCGCGCTGCCCCGCGCCGCGAGCGTCGGCGACGTGCAGCCTGACGCGCGCACTGTCGCCGGGACGGTATTCCGCGGCCACGGGCTGCACCTTCACGGCCAGTCGCTTCACCTCGGGTGTCACCCGCAGTTCGGCGTAGCCGACGCGGAGCGTCGGGCGGCCCGGGTCGTCGAGCGTGCCGGGCCTGGCACTGCGGCCGCGCGCCACAAGCACCGAGATGAACGCGTTAGGCGCGAACGCCTCGGTGATCGGAAACTTGAGTGTCGTCGAACCGGAGGTCAGCGTCATGCGCCGCTGCTCGATCAGTCCCTCGCGTTCGACGGTGACCCAGGCTTCCGCACCGGTGAACGGAGAGGCGAGCATCACTGTTGCCGTATCGCCAACCGAGTATCGGCTCTTGTCGGCGATGACATCCATCTTGAAGCGCGACTCATCTTCCCATGGCACCCAGTCGCTGCCACTCGCCCAGCGGGTCATGCTCGTGCGTGCTTCGCGGCCCTTCGAATCCTTCGCGGCGAAGGAGACGACATAGAGCCCGCCGTCGGCTGGAGTGAAGTCGCAGCGGACCGCGTCCGTACGAGTCGTCAACGCACAGCGCGCGACCGTATCCGAGACCCACTCGCCGACGACTTCGGCGGCGCCGTCCCGTTGGCGGTGCACCTGGTGCCACTCGCGCCGCACCACCGTTCCACGCAGCGCGACACCAGCCAGCTTCGCACCGTCGGGCCTGACGGCGAGCAGCGCGACCGACTGCGCGCCTCCCGCCTTCCAGAAGTACGAGTCGCCGAGCGGCTTCGCCGCGATGTAGAAATCCGCCGGGTGCACGACCGCCGAGGTTGCACTCGCGACCGTCTGCCGGTTCACGTCGCTCACCGAGGCGGTAAGCGTGATGCGCACCGCCTTCCCCTTCTCGCCCGCTTCCGCCGCGACCCGAAGAACGCGCCGACCCGATGCGTCGAGCGTGTCTGTTCCACTGGCGACGACGGTCGTGCGGTATTGCTCGTCGTCCTCCTCCCACCACCAGCCGCTTTCGCCAAGGTACCAGTCACCCGACTCGAGCCCGGGAATGTCGAGTGCCCAGCTGTAGAGCGGCGTCCGCGTCGCCTGCCAGTCGATGGTGGCGCGCGCCATCGGCGCGCCGAAGAGGTAGCGCGCCTCGACGCTCGCGCGGAGCGAGTCGCCACCGAAGAGCGGTGTTTTTGGCGCGGTGACGTCGACGAGAAACTCGGGCGGCCGGTACTCCGCGACGCGATACCCCGTCTGGTCGATCTCCTCCCATTGCCCGCGCCACCGGTACTCCACCGCGACGGTGTAGTAGCCAAGCCTGGCATCGCGCGGCACCTGGTACTCGGACGACGCCGTGCCGAACGCGCTCAGCCGAACGACGCGGGATCGGGCGGTCGCTCCCTCGCGGTCCTTGAAGACGATGCGGACGGAGTCCCGCGACGGTGGCGGGGTCAGGCTGCCTAACGCGCCGCGCCTCACGATCGCCTTCACGTAGAGCGGTTCACCCGGGCGGTAGATGCCGCGTTCAGTGAAGATCGCGGCGGCGAGCGGCAGGCTCTGGCGGCCCCACGCGGACGAGACGCCGAAATTCCATGGGCTGAGATCCGGGTCGTACTGGCTGACTCCGACGAGCGCGCGATCGTCGCCGAGGGTCGCCTCGACGTATCCGTCAGGAGCGAGTCCGCGATAACCCCCGTCCTCGTCGTCGCCGGATGCCGCGGGCCCGCGGAGAATTCGCGGGAAGGTGGCGAGGCCGCGAGCATCAGTGCGGCCGGTCACGAGCGTGCGGCCGGCCGGGTCGTGAACCGCAACCACGACGTTCGGCAGCGCCGCGCCGCTGCTGACGCGAGTCACCCAGACTACGCCGCTGGCCGCGCCAAGCTTGACGTGGACAGCGAGATCCGTCACCTGCACGAGCGCGATCGGCGCGCCCTCGCCGACCTTCGTGTCCCCGGGGCCGCTGATTCGTACCGCGACGAGTCCGCGATGGCCCGATGCGTTCACCGTCGGCAGCTTGACGCCCGTGATCGTTGGGCGATCGACAGCTCGCCTCACCGGAACGCGCGTGACCTTTGCCTGCGGCGCGACCTGCTTCCAGAGCGTTTCCCAGCTCCACGAGGAATTGCGGAGGAACTTTGACTCGAGGGAGTCGGGTACCGGAGCGGCCGTGATGACGAGCGTGTCGACGTTCACGTGCTGCACCGCGAGCGTTCCAAACGCGTCCCGCTCGACGAGCAGGCGACCATAGGGGTAGCGGATCGACGGGGGATACCCCGTTGTCTCGAACCCCTGTGCCGGGTTGCCGGTAATCTTCTGCCCGTAGATGTCGCGGAGACCCGTGTCGATGACCACCGCGTATCGCGTCCGTGGCGCCAGCTGCGCGTCGAGTTGCCAGCTGGACATCTCGCGCGACGTGTCAGCCATCGTGAACGGCGTCGTGGGAATGAGCGTCAGCTTCTTCCGCAGCTCGGAGCCACGAACAGGATTTGAGAAGGAGACCTGGACCGGGCCGGTCGGGCACTCCTTCTCGTAGGGGCACGATGCCTTCGTGAACGCGAATGGCCCGTACGTCGCGATCGGCATGCGGGCGAGCCCCTGTGACAGCGACGCGTCGAGTTCGAGCGGGACCGCCAGCTCGGCCGAGCAGTTCAACGGCAGCGGCGTCGCCGGGGTCAGCGAGACGACGCGGCGGAGCGAGTCGGCACCGCGATCACGCCTGTTTCCCCCTGCGTTCTGCGTCGACCAGTCGTCATTCCGCCCGATCGGTCGGCTGCCTAACGCTCGGAGCCGGATCGTGCGGCCAGTCGTCGCGGCGCAACTCGAGGCAACTTCGATGTACGAGGTCGCGGCGACGCGTTCGGGATCGACGCCGGAGCTCCAGACGAGGTCGAACGTCGTGTTCGGGCGGAGCCCGGTGGCGGAGCTCCCCGGGGAGACCGGGTCGCCGCCGAGCAGGAGCGGACCGGAAACGCGGAATGAAAAGGTGTACGGCCGCTCGAGCCTCGCGCCGTCCATCGCGTGGAAGGTCGTGTCGACGGTGACCGTGTACTCGGTGGCTGGCGCCAGCGGCCTGGACGGCGTGAAGACGACCGTCACCGGATCGCGCCATTCGAGCTGGCCGGGCGCCGCGGGCGACAGCCTGAGGACGGTCTTCGGATCGACGGTGTAATCGAGCGAGCCGGCGACCGGGCGGTCGAAGGTGACGCGGATCTGCGCGTTAGGCGAGGCGGCGCCGGTCGGCAGCGCGCGGAGCACATGCAGCGGATCCGGGCCCGCCGGCGCGAAGAAGGGCGCGCTCGTCAGCAGGGCGAGCGCAGCGAGGCGACGTGCGGCGATCATGTGCATTGCGTCCGCGGCAAGCGATGGAGGAACGGCGGCAGACTCTGCGCGATCGGGCGGTCGCGCGACTGGGGAAGTGACTGCGCGGCTCGCGGCGCGGTAACCCAGGGGCACCATGTATGTCACAATCCTGCTCTCGAAGCTCTTCCCTTCTTCTCGCCCGGGTCTTGCATTCGGGTTTTGTTCGGGATAACCTCTCTCCCCCCGACCGAACTCGACCTGGTTCGACTCTTTTACCCAAGAACGACGCGTGGCCTTCTGCCGCCCCTCCATTCCTGATGTCAGCCCAGCTTCGTGCCCTTCGCCAGCTCATCGCCGATCGCTTTCCCGATGCGGCACCGCTCACCGAGCGCGATGCGCATCGTCTGGCGAGCGCGGTTTCAACGGGGATCCCGGAGCTGGATCGCGTCTTTCCCGGACAGGGACTCCCACGTGGAAAGCTTACCGCCTGGGCGCCGGAGGGGGGAGCCGCGGCTGTATTGCGAGCTGCCTGCCGCGCGGTGATCGCATCGGGAGAGCGAGCCGCGTGGGTCGATGGGCCGAGGACGGCAATGACCGGCTGGACGGGGGGAACTCCGGACACCCCGGATGTGCCTTGGCGCGAGTGGCGCGATGGGTTGCCGCTCGTGGTGCATCCGGTCGACCGGGTGAGCGCGCTGCGCTGTGCCGAGCTGCTGCTCAAGTCGGGAGCGTTTGCCCTGGTCGTCCTCGACGTGCTCGGGATGGCGCCCCGGGCGGAGCCGATGGGAACCGAGACGGTGCGCCTCGCCCGCGCGACGCGCGAGGGTGGTGGCGCCTTCGTCGTGCTGACGCCGAGCGGATCGATGGCCGCGCTCCGCGTCGCGGCGAAGCTCGATCCGCACGGCGTGCGCTGGCGCCGCGGCCCGTGGGGGGACCCTGCCCTTCCCGCCGAGGCGCGAATCGAAGTGCGCGCCCGAGCGTTAGGCTGGAACGCCGTGGCGCGAATCGTCCTTCCGGTCGCGCCCTATGACGTTCGTTGCGCTGTGGAGGCCGGCCCCGACCGGCGCAATCCCGGACGCATCCCCTGATGCGTCCACCGACGAAGCGTTAGGCGAGGCACTCCTCCGCGTCGCGCCGCACGTCGCGCTCGGCGAGCTGTGCGAGAGGGGACGAATCGTCTGGGCCGACGCGCGCGGGCTTCCGGCGCGGACGATCGCCGCCGAGGTGCTCCGCGTGGCGCAGGAGCTCGGACACGCCGAGGCGCGCATCGGCGTGGCGCGCGTCGCGATCGTCGCCGCGGTCGCGGCCCGCCACGGGTCGGCGCGCGTCGTCACCGTCAGGCGCGGTGCCGAGCGGGAGTACCTCGCCCGCTGGCCACTCCCGGCACTGGCGTCGTCCCCCGCCTGGTCGATTCGACTGGCCGCGGCGCTGGCCGATGTCGGCGTGGAAAGCTGCGGCGATCTCGCCGCGCTGTCGGCCGATGCGGTCGAGGTCCGGTTCGGCGCCGAGGGGACCGCGCTCTGGAAGCTGGCGCGCGGAGAGGATCAGCGCCGCGTCTTCTCGCAGCCCCGTCGGGCACTGCCCAGTGCATCGCTCGAGTGGCTCGAGTTCGAGACGCGCGATGCCGAGCGGCTGCTCTTCGTCGCGAACCGCCTGATCGAGCGCGTCTGCGACGAGCTGCGCGGCTGGGGAGAGACGGCGCGAACGATGACGCTGCGTTTACCGCTGGCCGGTGGCGGCGCGGTGGAGAAGCGCATTCGCGGCGCGCGGGCCACCGCCGATCGCGCGACCTGGCTCCGTCTCCTCCGCGCTGAACTGGAACGGCTGCGTCTTCCCGACGGGGTCACCGGCATCGGGCTGCGCGTCGACTCGGTCCACGAGCTCGATGCCCCGCAGGGAGATCTGTTCGATCATGGGTTCCAATCGTCGGCGGCGGCCGAGCAGGCGGTGGCTCGCCTGACGGATGACGAGATGGGCGCGGCGGTGCGGCTGGAAGGATCACGTCATCCGCTGCCGGAGAAGCGACTGCGCTGGCGAGCGATGGAGTTTCACGAAGTCGCGGCGACGGTGCGCGGCGGAGTGCCGGCGGTAAAGGAGCCGGCCGCGGTGTACGAGACCACCGCGCTCGCTCTCCGGCTGCTGCCCGAGCCGCGCCGGGTGATCGTCACGACGAAGCGCCGCCGTGGGCAGGCGATGCCGGTGCGCTATCGCGAGCGGCTGACGGGGAACGCGCGAGCGCGGCACGGGTTGCCTCTCGTCGAGATTCTCGCGGCGGCTGGGCCGGATCGCGTCAGCGTCGGAGGAGGGGTCGACGAAGGGTCAGTGTCGCGAGCCTACTGGACTTGCCTGACAGGGGACGCGCTGGTGCTGCTCTTTCGCGATGAAAGCGTCGAGGGGAAGCCCGTCCCGAATGTCCTGGAAAGACCGGGAGAGGTGGACGATGACTGGTTTTTGCACGGCTGGTGGGATTGACTCTGGCGCTTTGGCCGAAATGTCTACATGTTAGCCCCTGATCACCGAGCGCCCCGCCAACTGCGGGCAGGGACGCGAAAGTACGGTGGTCAGGATACGATGGCAGACGGGCCGGGAGCGTTACCAAGCTCTACAGGAAACCGTCTGAACAGCAGGCCACTTGCCGACGACGGCGGGCCGGAATAACGCCGCTTGGAGTCGTCATATGGCTATCCCGCTGAATGGCAGTTCGTTCGAGGCGCCCCGGTACGATGCGCCAGTGGTTCGGATCCCGTGGTCGATTCCGGGATACGCCTTCGCGGGGGTGAGTGTCGCGGCGATGTTCCGCCTGGCGATTCCCCCGCTCGAGATGATCGCCCTGGCCCCCGGAAACGTCGCGGTCTACGCCCTGAGCGCGCTTCGCCTGTTGCCCGACCAGCCGGTCGGCGGCGCTGCCGTGACGCTCGGGATCGCGGTGCTCGTGTCGGGATTGTTCTGGACGATGGCTGGCGTGGCGGGATGGAACGTGGTCCGCCAGTTCGGGCGCGAAACCGCCTAACGCTGGTACCAGGGCGGGCCGGACATCACAAATGTTATCAGGCCTTGTGTTTCGGTGTATATTCGGGCTAACGTCTCCGGTAGAGACCGATGCCGAATCCCGCCCCCACCACCGCCCCCTTCCCGTCCCCCTACGTCGAGCTTCGCGCCCATAGCGCGTTCTCCTTCGGCGCCGCGGCGACCGCCCCGGAAACGCTGGCGGCACGGGCCGCGGCACTCGGCTACCACGCGTTAGGCATCACCGATTCCGCCGACCTGGGCGGGGTCGTCCGCTTCACCCTCGAATGCCGCCGGCAGAACATCCGGCCGGTGATCGGCATCGAGCTCGTGGTCGACGGCCACCCGCTGGCGCTGCTCGCCCGAACGTCCGAGGGCTACCGGAACATCAGCGCCCTCGTCACCCGATCGCGGTCGGGACGACTCGAGCACTGGACGAAGGACGACGCGCCCGGGCCTAACGGTCGGCGCCGGACCACCGGTGGCGCCGCCGCTCCGCCCCGGGGACGCCCGGAAGTGCGTGCGACCGACCTGCTGGCCCATGCCGCGGGCCTCATTCTCCTCAGCGGTCCCCCCTCGGGCCGGCTGGCCACGCTGCTCCGGTCGGGCAAGCGTGCCGAGGCAACACACCTGCTCGGGCAGTGGCGCGAGGCATTCGGCGCGGAGAACCTCGGCGTCGAGGTCCATCACCACGCCGCCGGACGCGGCGAGGAAGCGCTCGCGGCAGCGCTGATCGACTTCGCCGAACGGGAGCACACAGCGTGGACGGTCGCCGGCGACGCCCGCTACGCCCTGTCCGACGAACGGCGCGCGCTCGATGTCCTCACCGCGCTCCGCCACGACTGCACCGTCGACGACGCCGCGGCGCGCGGGCTGCTCCTGCCTAACGACGAGTGGATGCTCCAGCCGCCGGAGCGGGTCGCCGAGCGCTGGGCGGGTCGAGAGCGCGGCCTCGAGACGAGCGTCGCAATCGCGGCCCGCTGCGACTTCGACCTGTCGTGGGTGCGACCACCGCTGCCGGCCTTTCCGGTGCCCGGCGGCTTCACCCCGGACGAATGGCTGCGCGATCGTGCGCTCGCCGGGGCACACGAGCGCTGGGGCGAGAGCATCTCCGTGGCGCAGCAGGCGCAGATCGACCACGAGCTCACGGTCATCGCCAAGCTCGGATTCGCCGGCTTCTTCCTCGTCATGCACGACGCCGTGCGCGAGGCCCGGTCGCGTCGCATCCTCTGCCAGGGGCGCGGCAGCGCCGCGAACAGCGCGATCACGTTCTGCCTTGGCGTCACCGCGGTCGACCCGGTGAAGCATGGCTTGTTGTTCGAGCGCTTTCTCTCCGAGAGCCGCGTCGATGGATTGACCGAGGCACCGGACATCGACGTCGACATCGAGCACGATCGGCGCGAGGAGCTGCTCGACTACATGTACGAGCGCTACGGCCGGCCGCACGCGGCGATCGCCTGCATCGTGCAGATGTACAGCGCGCCGACGGCGATCCAGGACGTGTTGCGGGCCTATGGCTACCCCACCGAGATCGCCTTCGCGCTCTCGAAGCGGCTGCACTATTCCGAGGCGAGCACCGGCGTCGCGAAGCTGCGCGAGGGGATGGCGAAGGAGTACGGCTTCGACATCGAGACCCCGCGCGGCGAAGCGGTGCTCCAGGCGATCGCCGCCTTCGATGGATTGCCGCGGATGCGGAGCACCCATCCGGGCGGCTTCGCGCTCTCGGCGGCGCCGATCGGCCAGTACTGCCCGGTCGAGCCGACGACGATGGGGCGGACGATCCTCCAGTACGACAAGGACGATCTCGACGCGGTCGGCATCCCGAAGTTCGACTTCCTCGGACTGGGCGCGCTGGCGATGGTGCGGCGGTCGTTCGACGTCATCGAGGCGCGGACGGGGCTGCGGCCTGAACTCTACACGCTGCCACAGGACGATCCAGAGACGTTCGCGATGATCGCGCTCGGCGACACGTTAGGCACCTTCCAGATCGAGTCACGGGCGCAGATCGCGAGCCTCGTCCACACCAAGCCGGAGCGATTGTATGATCTCGTCGTCCAGGTGGCACTGATCCGCCCCGGGCCGATCCAGGCGCGGTTCGTCAATCCCTACACCGAGCGGCGGCGCGGACGTCAACGCGTCGAGTATGTGCACGATGATCTCGAGCCGATCCTCGCCCGGACGATGGGGATCCCGATCTTCCAGGAGCAGGCGATGCGGATCTCGCAGGTGCTGGCCGGCTACACCGCGGCCGAGGCCGACGAGCTGCGCCGGACGATGGGGAACCAGCGGAAGCAGACGCGGCTCGCGGCCGCGCTCGAGCGGCTCCGTGCGCGGATGACCGAGCGCGGCGTGGCACCCGACGTCGCGGCGCGCATCGTGGAAGACCTCGCGGGCTTCGCCAACTACGGCTTCCCCGAGAGCCACGCCTGGTCGTTCGCCCTCATCGCCTACGCGACCTCGTACCTCAAGGCACACCATCCGACCGAGTTCACCGTCGGCATCCTCAACGCGCAGCCGATGGGATTCTACTCGGTGGCGACGCTGGTCCAGGACGCGCGGCGGCACGGCGTGGAAGTCCGGCTGCCCTGCCTCGCCACCGGCACCGCCGACTGCACCGCCGAGGAGACCGATGACCCGGCCAGGCCAGCGCTGCGGCTGGGATGGCGATTCATCCGCGGCTTCGGTGACAAGTCGCTCGACGCGTTAGGCACGGCGCGGGCGGCGCGGCCGTTCGACGGGATCACGGACGTGGTGCGGCGGGCCCGCCTCAACCGGGCCGATGCGACCGCGCTCGCCCGGGCGCACGCCTTCGCCGCCTGGGAGCCGGACCGTCGGCGCGCCGCCTGGGCCGCGCTCCGCGCCGTCGGCGACACCCTGCCGCTCGCGCCGTCGCGGAGTGACCAGTTCGACCCGCGGCCAATCGAGCACCACGCCGGGGTGGTCGCCGACTACAACGCGTTAGGCCTGTCGATCTCGGGACATCCGATGGAGCGTTTTCGCCCCTGGTTGCGGAAAATCGGCGCCCGCGACAGCGCCGAGCTGCAGCAGTGCCGCAACGGCGCACAGGTGATCATCGCCGGCCTCGTGATCGTCAGGCAGCGTCCCCAGTCGGCGAAGGGCACTGTGTTCATCCTCCTCGAGGACGAGCACGGCCAGACGCAGGTGATCGTGTCGCGGAAGATGGACGAGGCGAATCGGGAGGTGGTGCGCTTCTCGACCTTCCTCGCCGTCTACGGGCGGGTCGAGCGCGACGGACCCCTCGCTTCGCTCGTCGCGACCGCGTTCAGGCAGCTCGATGAGCGCATCGAGGGAGCCGGGAGCGACGAGGCCGAGATGCTCACCTACCGGTCGCATGATTTCCGGTGAGCAGCAGGGCCGGAACATCTGGTTGTGACCTGCCACACGAGTGCTGGCGTTGCCTCGGGTCGGGAGCGCCAGTCGGTTTAATGCGGGCCCGCTGTCCGCTGACTGCTTGAAGCTCATCGCTTACCGCTGCAGCTCTCCCTTCGAGGCCCAATGCGCACGTTGACGATCTCCGTTGCCGCCGCCACGCTCGCCCTGACCGCCGCCTGCGGTGGCTCGAGCGCGCCCCGCCCGTATGTCCCGCCGGTTCCCTTCGACGAACCGATCGTCGCGATGCGCGATGTCCGCCTGGCCGGCGCCGGCCTGACCGGCGGATCGATGGACATCGTGGTCAGCGTGTACAACCCGAATGACTACGCGGTGCAAACGCCGCGGATGAGCTACCACCTGCTGCTCGACACGACCCGGGTCGCGAACGGCAGCTTCGACGCGCTGCTCGAGGTGCCGGCCCACGACTCGGCACAGATCCGGTTACCGGCGACCTTCAGCTATCTCAGCATGCGAAACGCCGGGCGCGGTGTAGCCGCCGTCGGAACTGTCAACTATCGCCTGGTTGGCCACATCTCGGTTGGCACCCCATACGGGCGGCTCTCGGCGCCGTACAACCGGACCGGTCGCTTCGCGCCGCTGAGCATCCCGGCCAGCGGACTGGGAGGACTGCTCGGGCGCGAGTAGCAGCGCCCCGGCCGATACGACGCCGTCAGCCGCCGACCGGGCGGGCGCGCTGCCTGGATCGCACGGCGCCTGACGGTCGGCCGCTCGCCATCGTCAGGCCATCGCCGCCGCGGTGATGCCGGGGTTGGCTCGCATGAAGCGCACGAGTGCCTCCGCGTAGGCGGGAAAACGCGGGCAGGTGATACCGCTCCCCTGGAGCGCTGCCGTCGCGACGGCGGTATCGTAGCGCGTCGGATGAACGAAGTAGTCCACCGAGCTGGCCGGTATTCGCAGCAGTTCATACACACCGGGCATCCGCTCGATCGACCACTTGGCGATCCCGAGTGGCACCGGGACGCGGACGATCGTTCGCTCGGTGCAATCAGCCATCGTGCGCAGGACCTCGTCCACGCTGAGCGGGTGCGGGTCTGCGAGCGCGTAGGTCGCACCCCGACTCCGCGTGAGCCCACTCAGGTACGTGATCGCGTCGATGACGAAGTCGCGTGGGACGATGTTGAATTCGGTCGCGCCGGGCCGGCCGACCACCGGCATGATCGCGATGTGCTTCTGACGAAGCAGCCATTGGATCGCGAAATAGGGCCCATCGTATTTCTGGGTCGCGCCGGTCACGCTGTCACCGACGACGATCGAGGGCCGATAGATCGTCGCCGGCAGGCCTCCGCGCATCATCCGCCTGACGGCGACCTCGGCGAGGTACTTCGTTTCCTCGTAATGGTTATTGAACGTCTGCCCGACATCGAGGTCGGATTCGTGGAACACCCCGCGATGGCGACCGCTGACGTAGCAGGTGCTCACGTACTGGAGCCGCTCGAACTTCGGGCATTGCGCAGCGAAGTGCAGCACGCGCTCCGTGCCCTGCACGTTCACGCGCATCGCGATGTCGCGCGGGACCGAGAGATCGTAGCGTGCGGCGAGATGATAGATCGATGTCACGCGCCGCTTCAGCGAATCCGCGTCGCGCAGCCCGAGGTTCGCGTCGATGATGTCCCCTTCCGACAGCGTCACGCGGGCAGCGAGGTCGGGCTGGCGGAGCGAGAGCGCGGCCAGCCGCGTGCGGGCCAGTTCCATGAAGCGCCGCTGGACGACACAGACCGCGGTCGCGTCGCTTTCCCGAGCAAGGACGCGGGGCAGCAGCTCGCTCCCGAGGAATCCAGGGAAGCCGGTGAAGACGATCGTGCTCAATCGGAGCTCAACGCAACCCCGGAATGCGCCCGATCGCCTGCACGACGCGCGACATCAGATTCGTGTAGAACTGCTCGTCGAGAAAAGGTGGCGGCGCGAGCGGCATCAACCGTTGCACTGCGATCGTCTGCACTTCGGTGTACTTGAGAATGCCCTCTTCGCCGTGACGGCGGCCCGCCCCCGACTGTTTCATGCCGCCAATCGGCGACCCGGTCGCCGTCCATGAGGCCGCGTAGGCTTCGTTGACGTTGACCGTACCACACTGAATCCGGCGAGCGACGTCGATAGCGCGGCGACGGCTTCGCGACCAGACGCTCGCGTTCAACCCATAGCGCGTGTCGTTGGCGCGTACGATCGCTTCTTCGACGTCGTCATAACGGTAGACGGCGAGGACCGGGCCGAACGTCTCCTCGGCGTACGCGGTCATTCCCGGCCGAACGCCGGAGAGTATTGTCGGCTCGTAGAAAAGCGGGCCGAGATCGGGACGCCGCCGTCCGCCGTGGAGCAGCGTCGCGCCCTTCGCGAGCGCATCGGCGACGTGTTCCTCGACGACAGCGAGCTGCCGCGCCGACGTCATCGAGCCGACGTCCACCGTGTAGTCCATCGCCGGCCCGATCCGCAGTGCGCGCGTCCTCGCGACGAGCCGAGCGACGAAGTCGTCATGGATCGCGTCAGGCAGGTATAACCGCTCCATCGAGACGCACACCTGCCCGGCGCCGACAAATGCGCCACGGACTGCGCCGTCGACCGCGGCGTCGACATCCGCGTCCGCAAGCACGATCATCGGGTTCTTCCCGCCGAGCTCCAGCGAGAAGCCGGTCAGCCGCGCCGCGGCCTGCTGCGCCACGATCTTTCCGGTCCGGGTGCTCCCGGTGAACATGACGAAGTCGACGCGATCGATCAGCGCGGGACCGAGCTCGTGGCCCTCTCCGGTTACGACGCGAAGCACGTCGCGAGGCAAGCCCGCTTCGTAGAGCAGCGACGCGGCGAGTAGTGCCGTAAGTGAGCTCTGCACATCGGGTCGGAGGACGACGGCGTTTCCCGCCATCAGCGCCGCGATCGCGTCGGTGATCGAGAGAATGAGCGGGAAGTTCCAGGGGGCGACGATTCCGACGACGCCAACGGGGTGCCGCAACTCGACAGTCGTCGTGAGCAGCGCGAACGCGCCGGCGCGACGCCGCGGGCGCAGATAGCGGGCCGCATGCACCGCGTAGTGCTGGGCGACGACGGCGGTGTCGAGGATTTCCTCGAACGCGTGTCGCCGCGCCTTTCCGGATTCCAGCTGTATCAGGTCGACGATCTCTTCACGGTGCGCAAGCAGGAGTGACTGAAAGCGTGTGAACACCACCGAGCGCCGTGCGATCGGGATGGCGGCCCATGCCGGTTGCGCCTGTCGCGCTGTCTTGACCGCGGCGTCAATGTCGGATTCGGTGCCGCGCGGGATCCGGCCGAGGAGCGCGCCGGTGAACGGCGCGAGAACATCGATCGATGTACGGTCGAGCGACGGCACTGCGCTCAGCGCGGCGAGTGACGCGTATCGCGACTGCAGCTTCGGTGCACTTGCCACGGCTGGTTCGATTCCCAGGGTCACCGGATTGCTTGCGGCTGAGGTGGCCGGCGCCGACACGTTGCGTGAGTTCATTGCGGGATTTTCGAGCACATCGCTTGAAGCTCGCGGCGGTTCCTCGGCAGTGCAAGCTGCGCACGGTCTCGGTCCGGCACGCTCCCTGCCCCAACGCGTCGCATGGCACTACGCGAATTCAAGGACGACGCGGGCCGCGAGTGGCGAGCCTGGGACATCACCGCCGACAAGCTGCACCCGTCGACGCGTGCGGAGAATCACCTGCAGGGCGTACTCGAAGGCTGGCTCGTCTTCGAGGCGGTCGACGGAAGCACGAAGGCACGTCTCTACCCGATTCCTGCGTCATGGCAAAGCGCTTCACAGGACGAGCTGCGTCGCCTGTTGAAGGGCGCGGAACCGACACGCGAATCGGGCGAGTATGAGCGATTCGCGTCTGGAGAGCGGGCGGCCCAGCGCGTTGCCGCGCGCGGGGCGACCGATGACGCTCCGTCCGCGCCACGCGGCGAGCGCACGTCGCCCGAGGGACGTTCGTTCCGCTACCCGGGCGGGCGGTACTGGTCGGTGGCTGAGTATGTGATTCGTCAGCCTTCCGACGGGGACGGTCCCGCTTCGCGCCCGGTGCTGCGCTTCACGGCCGGCGCACGCAGCCTCGACATCACTTCGTGGCCCGCGGAATGGCGGAACCACTCCGACTATCAGCTGGCCGACCTGCTGTGGCGAAGCTTTCCCCGAGAAAACTCCGGAAACGACGACTCGACCGGTTTTCGGCGGCGGCGCGGCGAGGTGGATGCTCAACCGTGATGTGGGGCACACCAGTTGCGAGAGTGGACGATCGAAACCTGCGCGCTCGCGACATGCGGACTCGCGGACCCGGATGACACGATCCGATTTCGACCAGACCAACCTCTGATGCCCGAGCCAACCCTCGACGATCTGGCCGATTCGGTATCGACTTCCGAAGAGTTGGAACGCGCCCGTGAGGCGCTCGCGCGGCAGCTCGAAGTCGCCTGCGCGACTCCGATCAACCCGACGTCGGGCGAAACGACCGGACAGCTGCGTCGCCTTGATGATGCCCTGCTCGCGGCCTCGCGCACGGCGGAGGAGATGATCGCGCTCAAGCGGAAAGTGCGCGCCGAACGAGAGGTGGCGACACCAGCGGGCGGGGCGCCGGACGACGCGCACGTCGAGCGAATTCGCGAGTTTCACGACCGGAATGGATGTCATTGGCGTGCCTGGGCGGTGGTCCCCGGGCAGGCATCGACTGCGTCGACTCGCAATCTCGGCGACCTGCGCGACGGCTGGCTGGCCTTCGAGTCGATGAGCGATAGCGGAAAGCGTCGCCTGGCGAAGTTTCCCTCCGACTGGATGACCCTGAGCGACGCCGACCTCGAGGGGTTGCTCGAGTCGGCGTCCGACGCGCCGGCGCGAAAGCGAGCCGCGTCGCCCGACTCGGCG
Source organism: Gemmatimonadaceae bacterium (assembly GCA_031359795.1). GTDB lineage: Bacteria > Gemmatimonadota > Gemmatimonadetes > Gemmatimonadales > Gemmatimonadaceae > JABFXC01. The sequence continues at coordinate 27,581 of JANMAM010000205.1, read as the reverse complement.
TCTCCGGACTGACAGCATCGGGCCGCTCGCCGCGCCCCTCTGCGCCTGATCCCAAAATCCGCAAAACCGAAGGGAGCCCGACAAGGCATTGGGATTGCCTTTAGAAAGGCGTGGCATTTCACCTGGTGCCGATCCTGATCACAATTCGCCGCGAACTGCACGTCGCGTTCGTGAGCGGCCGCGTGAGCGCCACGCTCGACGCGGCGCTGGTTGCGTACGGCGCATACTGGAAGGAACACGGCCGCTCGAAGGAAGAAACGAGGAAGTTGTTCACCGACTTCCTCGCCAGCACCGGCCACTATCCGCACGCCGCGCGACGCGGCCGTGAGCTCCCCGCGCAGGACGTCACCGTCGAAATCCTCAAAGTGGTCGTCAGACCATTTGCTGCCGATGACCGGCGCCGCGAAACAGGGATCGTCCTCGCGCTCTGATCGCTGCCTAACGCGTCGTCGCTGACGATCCGGTCAACATACTCGGCGACGACGATCGGGAAACAGACGGTCACTGGCATAGCTCCTGCCCACGACTTATTGCATGGCTCTTCGGGAGTTCGCAGACCGCGCAGGCAGGAAGTGGCGCGCGTGGGATGTGACCGCCGCGGCGATTCATCCGGCGACACGCTCCGAGGACTACATGCGCGACTATCTCGATGGCTGGCTCGCATTCGAGTCGGTCGACGGACTCGCGAAGTGCCGCCTCACGCCGATTCCGGGCGGGTGGGCGACGGCGACGATCGAGGAACTCGAGCACTGGCTTCACGAGGCCGACGCCGTGCGCGGGGATCGCGGGTCGGGCGCGTTCGGACGGGCATCGGCGGAGGTCGCGTCGAATCCGCTGCTCGGGACCAATCCGGTCGCGCCGAGCGCCCGCGGCCCGGTCCGGACGTTTCGATTCCCCGGTGGACGCTACTGGACGGTGACGGAGTATCACCCGTCGGCGGCAACGCACGGCGCGGGCGCCGATGACGGGCGATCGCACCGCGTCCTGCGCTTCATGTCCGGGGCACGCGCACTCGACCTCACGCCCTGGCCCGCGGACTGGGCGAACCTGTCCGATGCGGAGCTCGTCGAGCTGCTCACCGAAAGCTTTCCGCGCCACAGCGACCCGTCGGATTCCGCGGCGCAGCGCCGGCGCAGCTCGGACGTCGAGAAGCGTTAGGCGCTGGCGCGCCGCCCGATCGCTATTCGATGAGGCGCCGGCGCGTCCGTGAGGCCGCGACGCTCCGCCCGCAGAGCGCGATGAGCGAATCGTCGGGGAGTGTATCCCAGCCCGGCGGGATCGGCGCGAGCCGCTTGCTCTCGGCTGCGGAGTCAAAGGCGAGCCACCCGTGCTCGTAGCCCTCGCGGACGGTGATGCGCACCTCGTGCCGGCGGCGCCGATCGGCGAGCGCGCGCTGGTCGCGCCGTTCGGGTCCGAGCATGGAGCGAGGCGCCCGTCTCGCGTTATGCCGTCGCTCGGCGAGTTGCGGATGGACGTCCCAGACCTGCCACGTCACGCCGTCGCGATCGATGAACGTGCGATGTCCCATGCCCGGTTTGCTTGCGTGGACTGTGCCAGCGGCGCGATCGGCGGGCGCGTATTTTCGCGGCATGCGATTCCTCGCCATCTCCGGTAGCCTCCGCGCAGAGTCGTCCAACCGCGCGGTGCTCGACGCCGCGCGCTCGCTCGCCCCACCAGGAATCGATGTCGTGCTCTTCGATGGATTGGGTAGCCTGCCGCTCTTCAATCCCGATGACGACGTCGATGCCCCGCCGTTGGCGGTGGCGGCCTGGCGCGCCGAAATCGCACGGGCGGACGCGCTGATCTTCTGCAGCCCCGAGTATGGGCGCGGTGTTCCCGGCGCACTCAAGAACGCCCTCGACTGGCTGATCAGCGGGGTCGAAGTGACCGGCAAGCCGATCGCGTCGATCAATGCTTCTCCAATCGCAACGGCGGGGCAGCAGGCACTTCTCACGACGCTGCGTACGATCGGCAGCGTGGTCGAAAGCGCGGTGATCACGCTTCCGCTCACCTCGGCGGAGCGAAGCGCAGCCGCGATCATCGCCGCGCCCGACCTCTCGGCGGCATTGCGCGGGGCATTGGACAGCCTCGCTGCCGAGGTGACGCGAGGAGCGTGAGCGACGGAAATCAGACCGGACGTACCATTGCGATCGCAGTCTCGGGGCATGCGCCGCGGAACTCGACCGACGACCGGATCTCAGCCGGCACCGCGTCGCGTGACACCTCGGCGAATCCAAACGCCGGGAAGTAACGCTCGGCCGTCGTCGTCAGGAGGTAGAGCGCGTGGAGGCGATGGGCGGCCGCGTCATCGATGATGCGTTCGACGAGTTGTCGTCCGATCGCCTTGCCACGCCAGTGTGCATCGACGGCCGCGGAGCGGAGGAGCCCGAAGTTTCCCCACCGTTCCAGCCCGATGGCCCCGACGATTTCCCCGCTGACTTGCGCAACAAAAAAGCCGTGCAGGGTCGCAGGTACCCCCGCCAGGGGGAGCGCATTCGCGAGAAGCAGTCGCTCGACTGCCATTCGGTCGCTACCGGTTGCCTCGCGAATCTCGGCGGCATTCGCGCTGTCGGTGTGGTGCATCGACCGTCCTCGACTCAGGTTCAGCATTCCGATCCACTACAGCTCGGGCCCTCTTTCACCGCGAGTATCGCGCGCGAATTAAATGGAAAGTTCATGGGCGCGTTCATCCGCGTCTGACAGCGCATCAAATCGTATCGTCAGCGCGGAGAGGGCGGTTGTCGCGGTTGCCATGAAATCAACATATCTAGTTTTGTTGATACGTCAAGGGACGCCGTCAGACCAGCTCGCGCCCGTCCTGGTAGACGCGGACGCCGGAATCGCCGTGCATGAGAAGCCGGCCGCCCCGACGGCCGTACACCCGCATGAGATCCAGCATCATCGGCTCTTCCCCACCCCACGGGTACGCGTACACGAGGTCGAAATCGTCGAGCGCGCGGCCAAGAATCGGGTAGGCCGAGGGCCCGTCGCCGATTGTCCCGAGGCGTCCATCGCCGGTCGCTGGTCGCCAGCGATACCCGGTTGGGATGAAACTGCCTTCCGCGAACGTCGCCGCCGACTCGAACCTGGTGGCCAGGCCACGCGCGACGCGGACGAGCGATGGATCGAGTTCGATGCCATACGCGTCGCAGCCGAGCAGTGACGCCATGATCGTTATGACTCCGGTCGCCGATCCCCACTCGACGAAGCGCATGCCGGGCGCGCAGACCGGGACGAGCGCGCGCAGCACACGATCATAGTCGGCGGCGACAAACGGATGGAAACGCTTCTGGCGCACATCTTCGTCGAAGCGTTCGAAGATTTCCCACCCTTCCTCGATGAGCGACTTGATCCGCGCATCGCGGGCAGCCAACGACGGCGTCGGGCCAGGTGGGGCGCGCTCGGTCATCACAGGCGGAAAATAGAGAGACGTGGGAGTCAGCTGCCGCGGGGAATTTCTCCCCGCGCTGCAAGCTAACGATCTGATCACTCGCCGTGCGCTGACGCTCTCTAGCGAAATGCCGCGCGCTGCGCTTCTTTCTTTTATGCCCAGGCCGGGCGCGGCCGCCTGTTGCGCCGCGTCATCGCCGTTTCCGAAACCCGGCGCACGAATGCTTGAACTGTCGACTCCCTGCCCTCTCGCACCCGCGCTTGCGAGCGCGATGCGCCTGGCGAGGGAGGACCTAACAAAACGGTGGCTCGATCGGATCATCGCGCGGGTCAGGCTCGAACCGATGCGGGTGTTTCCGACCGATGAGCTCCTCAACCACGTGCCACTGCTGATCGACGGCATCGCGGCGTACCTCGAGGATCCGACGATGGTCGTCTCGGCGGACGCTCCGGTAATTGCAAAGGCGATGGAGCTCGGGGCGCTGCGTCATCGTCAGGGGTTCGACGAGTACGAGCTGTTGAAGGAGTTCGAGATTTTCGGCGGTATCATCTTCGCGTTCCTCGCGCGCACGGCGCAGACGCTCGAGCAACCGTGCGAGAAGGACGAGCTGCTCGTCTGTGGTCACCGCGTCTTTCGCGCAGTCTCGTTGATTCAGGAAGCCGCGCTCACGCACTACATGCAGCGCGTGCGTGCCAAGCTCGCCGAGCGGGAAGATCGCCTGCGCGGATTCAACCGCGCACTGACTCACGAGCTGAAGAATCAACTCGGCGCCGCGATGGGCGCGGCTGACCTCCTCGACCTGGAAGGGCTTCCTGAAGACGAGCGGGCAAGGCTGCTCGGCGTCGTCAGGCGGAACGTACGCGTGATGAGGGACGTGCTTGACAACCTCGTCGAGCTCTCGCGTCTCGACACTGACACGCGCCAGACACGCCGCGTGCTGCTCCCACAGGCGGTCAGCGAAGCCGCACGCCAATTGCGCGACCCGGCGCAGGCGGCGCAGGTCAACATCGTGATCGGAGAGTTGCCGCGAGTGGAAGTCAGTGCGGCGGCCGTCGAGTTGGCGGTCGCCAATTTTCTCTCCAATGCAATCAAGTACGCCGATCATGCGAAGCGCGAACGATGGGTCACTGTGCGTGGCGCGACGCTCGAGACGGGCTCCGGGCCGGAGACGGTCGTGACGGTCACGGACAACGGCATCGGCGTCCCGCCCGAACGGCGTGAGCGCCTCTTCGAGCGCGGGTTCCGCGCCCATCTCGATGCCGTCACCGGTGTCGAGGGTGACGGTCTCGGGCTCAGCATCGTGAAGGACGCCCTCGACGCGATCGGTGGACGCGTCTGGGCCGCGTTCCCCGACGACGGTGGTGCGTCGTTCTCGTTCGCCCTGCCCGCCCGTCGCGCCGGCGAGGCGCCGGGTTCCGACTGACCATCGCTCGGTAGCGGGACGCGGGCAGACGATGGCACTGCTGGGGATGCACGATGTGAGCGTCGCCTTTGGCGGACCCGCCGTGCTCGACGCGGCGCGTTTCGGAATCGAGCGTGGGGAGCGAGTGTGTCTGCTCGGACGCAACGGCGCCGGCAAGAGCACGATCATGAAGTTGCTCGAGGGATCGATCGCACCCGATACCGGCGAGGTCGTCAGGCAGGCCGGCGTGACGACCGCGCGATTGGAGCAGGAAGTGCCTGGCGACGTGGACGGAACGACCTTTGACGTCGTCGCCGCCGGCCTGGGCGAGACAGGACGCCTGCTCGCCCGCTACCATCACGCGAGCCACCGGGTGAGCACCGATCACAGCGAAGTCGCGCTGCGCGAGCTCGATCGCCTGCATCACGCGCTCGATAGCGCCGGCGCGTGGGAGGTGCAGACCCGCGTCGACACGGTCCTGCTCCACCTTGGACTCGACCCGGATGCCCCGTTCGCCGCCGCCTCGGGAGGGCGCAAGCGTCAGGCACTGCTCGCACGCGCGCTGGTCGGGCAGCCTGACGTGCTGCTGCTCGACGAGCCGACAAACCATCTCGACGTGGAAGCAGTGGAGTGGATGGAAGACTTCCTCATCGGCCGGTCGGCGACGCTCGTCTTCGTGACGCACGATCGAGCGTTCCTGCGCCGCCTCGCGACGCGCATCGTCGAACTGGATCGCGGGCGGCTCGTTGATTGGGGGACCGACTACGACACGTACCTCGAGCGCAAGGACGCCGCGCTGGCGGCCGAGGCGCGCGAGTGGTCGGAGTTCGACAAGAAGCTGGCGAAGGAGGAGGTCTGGATCCGCACCGGGATCCAGGCCCGCCGCACGCGCAACGAGGGGAGGGTGCGGTCACTCGAAGCCCTTCGGGTCGAACGGGGCGCGCGCCGTGACCGTCTCGGAACCGCGAAGCTGCAGGCGCAGGAAGGTGAGCGCTCCGGACGCCTCGTTGCCGAGGCGCGAGGGGTGAGCTTCGCGCGCGGAGATCGGCAGATCGTCAGGGACTTCACGACGACGATCACGCGCGGGGATCGCGTCGGGCTGATCGGGCCTAACGGTGCAGGCAAGACGACGCTGCTGCGGCTGCTGCTCGGTGACCTTGCACCCGACACCGGCACGATCCGGATCGGCACCGGGCTCGAGGTCGCCTATTTCGATCAGCTTCGTGAACAGCTCGACCCCGAGCGCAGTGTGTTCGACAGCATCGCCGACGGCGCTGACTTCGTCGAGGTCAATGGGGGCCGGAAGCACGTGACCGGCTACCTCCAGGATTTTCTATTCGCCCCCGAGCGCGCGCGAACACCGGTGCGGGCGCTCTCGGGAGGAGAGCGCAACCGTCTGCTCCTCGCCCGGCTCTTTACCCGGACCTTCAACCTGCTCGTGCTCGACGAGCCGACGAACGATCTCGACATCGAGACGCTCGACCTGCTCGAGGAGTTGCTGCTTGATTTCTCCGGCACGCTCTTGCTTGTGAGCCATGACCGGGCCTTTCTCGACAACGTCGTGACGAGCACGCTGGTGTTCGAGGGAGGCGGCAGAGTCGGCGAGTACGCCGGCGGTTACACCGACTGGGTGCGGCAACGGCCCGCGGCGATCGTGATGCCGTCGCCCTCGCTCCGCCCCGCGCCGACCGTCACGCCACCGGTCACGGCGAAGCGCGCGAAAAAGCGGCGGCTCTCCTTCACAGAGACGTCGGAGCTTTCGGCCCTCCCCGAGCGGATCGATGCACTCGAGCGGGAGCGTGAAGAGCTCTACCTCACGCTCACGAGCTCGGCGACGCTCCGGAACGGCGCGGCGGCGGCGCAGGCGCGCACTCGCCTCGGCGAACTTGAACTGTCGATCGCCGAACTCACCGATCGATGGGAGACGCTCGAAACACTCGCGAGCGAGGGGTGACCAGCGGCGCGAGGCTACCTGGGCGACTTCGCCGGTAACCGGTCGGGGTCGCGGGTGCCCGATGTGATGCAGGATGCGACGCGCTCGGTGGCTGGCTTGGTCCGCAGCCGGTAGCCCGCGGCCCCGGGGGGCTGACGCGTTATGACGATCGCGTCTCCAACCGGGCGTTCCCCCGTGCTGTCGGACGGACTGCTCGCGACGCTGTCGCCGACCACGAGGGCGGTCGATCCCCCGCCATCGAGGTTGAGCGCGTCGTACGCCCCGAGGGCGAGCATCGCCCCCGCGAGTTCATCGAGCGACATCCCGACGCTCGACGGTTGCCGGCCATCCACGGCGACGAGAAACAGCGTCGAGCTGTCACGCGACATCCCGACCGCGGAGCGCGGGTGGCGCCGCGCCGAGAAGCCAGGCGACGTTCCCTCGGCCGAGTCGGCGGTGAGGGCGACATTCACGCCACCGCGCAGGATGCGCGGCCATCCACCGACGAGTGTGGCGAGCGAGCTCCCGATTGGAGTGAACGAGTGGACGACGCGGACGCGTTCTCCTTCGCGGAGGCGCGCGACTTCGGCGGCGGCCCGTCCGCTGCCGACGAGCAGGGACCGGCCGGCGGGCGCCGCGTCGCGATCTCCGCGTGACGGAGCGGCCATCGTACTGACACGGTAGCCGACCGTGTCTCCACGCCCGCTCACACGCGCGACGGGAACCGCGGCCGAGCGCTCCATCGTCGGGAATCGCGGCGGGCGATCCGACCACTCCGTGTAGAGCGCCATCTCGTCACCGGCCGGCGTACCGTTGACCGTCGCAAGCGGCCAGCTGCCTCGCGCGGTTCTCACCGTGCCCGTTAGGCGGAAGCGCTCGATGAGTGGGCGGCCATTCGCCGTGACGCCGAACTGCGAGTGGACGTTGTCGAAACGGTCGAATGGCGATTCAGTACGCTTGACGCCTTTTACGAGCTCACCGTCGATGACGACGCTGCTCTCGCTGCTGCCGGTCCCGCCCTCGAGATCGAAGAATCCGGCGTTGAGCACGGCGACCACGTCGAGTCCCTCCGCGCGAAGGCGGCGCGCGATGGCGCTTGGCCGTTCACGCCCGGTGAGCCGGTCGCAGGCACGGGCGGCACGTATCGCGAGGTCGCGTTGCCGCAGGTCGAGCGCCAGGACGTGCATGACGAGCGGGCCGTCGGTGCGCGCGATGCGCGTCAAGACGACGCCCGGCGCGATCTGACGCACGCTCGTCGTGTCTCGCGGTGCGAGTTGCGCGGCGATCGCGTTGACGGGCGCGACAAGCGCCGCGGCGCAGAGGGCGGCTCGGCGGGTCGAAGGCACGGACGCCACGGCCCGAGCGATGCATCGAAGTATCATTCGTTGTCCGCCTGAACGAGGATCGAGGAAGTTACAGCAAGCTCACCCGAGGCACGAGGTATTCGAATGACCGAGCAGACAGGCTTCGACGACGACCAGCGCGCGCGCGAGCGGGACCGCGTCACCCAGGAACTGACCGGCCGGCTCCGCGCCCGCGGCGTCGATGTGCGCAGCGGCGATTCGGGTGACGACGTGACGAACATGGAGGAGGCGGTCGAGCGCTTCGAAGACCGCGTTCGCGCGTTAGGCGGTGACCTGATGGTCGACGTACCCCCGGCTGGTCACGAAGGCCGTCCCGACGAGGCGCGGTTCCAGCTCCCCCTGCGCCGCGACGGGGAGTCGGCCGAGGAATTCACCGCCCGGCTGGCCGCGGCGACGAACGGGCTGGGCAGTCATCGCGCGGACTAGCCCCAGAATGCGTAACGCCCCCGACGGGAGGCGGGGGCGTCAGGCGGAAGCGCCGAGCGATGCAGTGTGGCTATTTCACGCCCGTCCTGAAGGCGAAGCTGATCTGGACCACCTCGGTGCGCGGGGCGGGCGATGAGCCACCAGTCAGCGCGGGTTCAAAGCGCATGCGCTCGACGACCTTGCGGACCGACGTCGTCAGCGCGTCGTGCGGGGATCGTACGACTTCGAGCGTGGAAAGATCGGGGCGGCCAGTGACGTCGACCACGAATTGCACGACGACTTCGCCCTCGATCCCATTCTTGCGGAGGAACTCCGGGTAGAACGGCTGGGGCATGTCACCCATCAGCTTTGCGTTCCGCGGCGATGTCGACTCCGCGCCCCCCCCCTTCTTGTCGAGGCCACTCGTCCAGAACTGCCTGGAGAAGCCGTCGCCACCTACTTTCGCGTCGGCGACACGAGCGATCGAATCGCCAGCGACCACGTTGACGTTAGGCAGGGGAGCCTTGATCGCGCGGCCGAGCTCGAGCGGCGGTGTCTCTTCGGCCTGGTTCGGTGCCCCGCGGCCCGGCGCCGATGATTCGGCCGAGCCGCCCGACGATGTGGGCCGCGCGACGGATGGCGAGGAGATCGGGCGCAGTGCGACGGCTCCACCTGACGTCCTGATGAAACCCGAGTCGGCGCCGCCGTCGCTCCTTGCGGCACCGGCCGCTCCGAGCGCGGCATTGCCGGACTGGAGCGACGACGATCCGGATCGGAATCCTGCGTTCGCGTCGTCCGCTGCGCGCGGCTGCGCGATCCGGACGGCGACAACGAGTGCGGCAACACCCGCGGTGATGACTGCGACCTGAGTGCGGCGCGCAGAGATCGCGGCCCACGCGGCAACGGCGAGTGCGGCGGCACGGGACCGCTGCCCTTCGAGCGCCGCGGCCTCATTCATTTCGTTCTCGATGTTGCTCAACTCCTCGTGCAGCGAGAGCGCCCCCGTGCCGGCTGGGAGCACCAGCGCCTGCTGGCGCTGCTCACCAGTTTCTTCATCGGCGAACGCGGGCCAGGCACTCGGCGCGAGCATCGCCGAGCTTCGCTCCGCCTGCGGCCGAGGGGCGACGGAGAGGGTCGGAGGAAGCGTCGCGGCATGATCGACGGGCAGAGCCACCGGTCGCGCATGCGCCGGTGCAGCCGTCCGCTTCGGTGGCGCGACGACCGGGACTGGCAGCGGCGTGACGGCGGGTGGCATCGGTAACAGCTGCAGCAGCGAGAGATCGTCGTCGCCTGTCTCTTCTGCAGCCTGCAACTGCAGATCGGCGATCCGTTCCCGCGCCACTCGCAGACTCGCGTGGCTGACGCCGAGCGTCTGCTCGCGGATCGAAAGTGCGCGCTGATAGAGCTGCACGGCTTCGCCGATTTTTCCACGCGCGGAACACGCATCGGCGAGCAGTTCGAGTGCCGACGCGATGCCATAGTGATTGGGCGCGAGCGTTCGCTCGCGGATCTGCAGCACCCGGCGGCCAAGCTGCTCGGCTCCTTCGTGATCGCCCACCCCCTGGCGCACGAGGGCGAGACTCGCGAGAACCGTCGCGACTTCCGGGTGGTCCTCGCCCTTGATGCGTTTCATCGCGAGCAGCCGGTCCAGAAGCGGTGCCGCCAGCTCGAACGCGTTGCGGCGGAGATAGAGTCGACTCAGCGCGTTGAGCAGGACATTCAGATCGGGGCTGTCGACGCCAAGGTGCAGCTCCGCGATGGCGAGCGCTCGCGTCATCAGCGGCTCCGCGTCGGCGTGTGCTCCGCGAGCGATCAGCGCGGCGCCGAGCCGCGCCAACGCCTCGCCGACCATCGCGTGCCCGGAACCAAGCGTGCGCTCGGCGACGGCGACCGCGTCAGCGAACAATCGCTCGGCCTCCGCTGACAGTCCGGCGTCGTGATACAGCCCGCCGAGCCGCATGAGCCCCTCGGGGGTCTCGGCCGCGATGCTTGCGTCGGAATCCGCGCTGTAGAAAGCGAGATTCAGCGAACTACGAGCGCCATCCCGATCGCCACGGGCAAGCGCAAGCCGGGCCGTGTCGGTCAACTGCTCGAATGCTGGTCTTGTGTCGGACATTAGTCGAGCGCCCCCCGCCGATCGTGTGTCGGAATCCGGACTGGCGAAGCGAGCAACGGCTGCTCGTTTTCGCGCGATTGTCGACCGGAACGCGGGTGCAGGGGGCAAGAGCGGGACCCCCGATCTGAGGCTCTCCGCCGCGATTGAGCGGGATAACCGATGCGCGCGACGGGGTTTGTCGCACACGCGTGACACGTCGACGCGCGGGTGCCACACCGCGAGAACGAGCCGTCCTGACAAACACTCGTTCTCGTTAGGCGGGAACGCACAACGGCCGCGCCGGGTTGCTTTTTGAGACCGTTCACCACTCATTTCAGGTCGGCGCCGGGCGCGAACGGGATTTTTCGGGTGCCGGTCGCTGACCACAGACTGCGGCGACTGCACAACACGCCAGCGGGCAAACGCCGCAGCATGATTGCTCGATCGATTTTCAAGTCGCCACACTACAGCCACTTACGAACGCTACCCCAGGCGCGTACGCGGGAATGGAAGATGCTTGGCGAGTTACGAGCAGAGAAGCGCCGCACTGACGGTCACGAACAACGGCTCGCGTCGCGAACAACGCGTAGCCGTCTTGCTGCACCTCCCTTTCCGAGTGAGCGCGTGTTCTCCCCCCACTGTCGCCGGATCAAGGATCGGTTCGTCGTTCCCGCCCCCAGTCGCATCGAGCAGGTTCATGCGAGCTGACCGCAAGGCACCGTCGCGCGTCGCGCCGTTCGCCTTCGCGCTTTCTCCGGTTCCGACAATCGTTCCAGCCGGCGGCGGCTGATGGGAAATCCGTCACCGCCACCGCTCGTCCTCCTCGCGTGCAGCGATGAATGGATGGGACGCTCGTTCGCGAGCGTCTTCGAGCAGCAGGGCTACGCGGTCGCACGCGTCAGCGCGGGCGCGCGAACAATCCGGCTCGCGCGGAGATCGAACCCGGACGTTGTCGTCCTCGAACAGGGCAACGGCGACCTCGACGCCCTTCGGGTGTGCGCGGCGCTCACGAACGATCCGCTGTTCGATCACGCTGTCCCGATCGTGATCACGTCGACCGCGCCCGTCACGCTGGCAACGCGGCACGCGGCGTATGCCGCGGGTGCGTGGGAGTATTGCAGCCATCCAGTCGATCTCGAGGCATTGATGCTCAAGCTCGCGACGTTCAGGCGAGCTCGCACGGAGGCAGCTTCCAAACCCGCCGAGCGGTTCATCGACCGCGAAACGGGGCTGTACACCGCCGCCGCGTTGGCGCGGCTCGGCGAACAGGTTGGCGCCCGGGCGCGTCGGGGTCACGAGCCGCTCGCGTGCGTGACGATTGGGGTGCTTGCCGATCGCGATGCGCCGACCTCGGGCTCGCTCGACGACCAGAGCGATGATTTCGCGACGGTCGCCGAGGTGTGCCGCCTCGAGAGCCGCAAATCCGACATCGTCGCGCACGTCAGCGAGTCACGTGTCGTGATTCTCGCCCCAGGCACCGACGCCGAGGGCGCGCGACTGCTCGTGACGCGGCTCCGGCACGCACTCGGCCGCGCGGCGGAACGCAATCCTGGATCGCGCGAGCTCGGCGTCCGCGCCGGGTATTCCGCCGTGCCTGACCTGGCCAGCGCCGATGTTGAACCGACAGAGCTTGTTCGCCGCTCCGGCAGCGCGCTGGACTATCTGCAGTTCGGCGGCTTCTCGGATAGCCTGATGAGCTTTGACGAGCTGCCGAACATCTCGCGATAGCGGGCTGTAACGTTAGGCACCCTCTTGTCGCGAGCTGCGGCTGCCGCAATGCGATCACTGAGTCCGGCTCGCGGCGCGTTCCCATCATATAGAAGGACCGATATCGCTCGTGGCACCGAGTCAAACCGGGCGGTGGCGACGCCGCAGTGACACAACTGTAGCATCCGGGCGACGCAATTGTACGGGGATCGGGTGGCGCCACTGAAGGTGTCGCATGACCGCAACACCGACGCTGAACCCCCGTCGGACGGGGGCTAGAACCGTTGCGCCGACGCCGCAACCCTGTTGCGCGCGCGCACTTAGTAGCCATACGCACTTATGTTGCGCGCAGCCGCGATGCGTGTTGAGCGCGCGACGGCGCCCACAAGTACCGACGCGCCCACGCAACTGTCGCAATATCGACTCTTGACCCTGTTGGTCGGGGCCGCCATACTGTCCGCTCACCGCCGCGTGGATGTGACGCAAGACACATGCAGGCTCTCATCACACACCCTCGACGCTGAGGATGCCCCCCAGATGAAGACGTCGCGCAACAACGTTCCAAGCTACACCCCGCTTTCCGGGACCATTGCACGTGCTCCTGGAATCGCGGACGCAGCAGTGACTGCGGACATGAATGACGAGCCGTTCGAAGCGCCGCGTCCAGTTTCTCCGGCGCAGAATCGGATTCGTGTAGCGATCGTGGATGATGACCGGACGCTGCGCGAAGGATGCGCGAGCGTGCTCCGCGTCGAGGGATACAACGTCACCGTGCTCGGACGTGGCGACGAAGCGATCGAGATGCTGCAGCGCACGCGCTTCGACATCATGCTCGTCGACGTCTGCATGACGCCGGTCTCCGGCATCGACATTCTCAAGGCGGTGATGGCTGCGTCCCCGAGCACGCTTGTCGTGCTGATGACCGGCAATCCGAGCCTGAGCCTGAGCATCGAAGCAATGCAGATCGGTGCATGGGATTACCTGCCGAAGCCGTACTCGGGCACGCAGTTGCAATTGTTGCTCGGCCGCGCCGCGCATGTGATCACGGCACGTCTGGAGCAGGAAGAGCTGTCCGGCGGTGTGCTCTCCGTTCCTGGAGCGCGTGGGAAGACATCCATTCTCGGCTCGACGCCGGCCTTCCAGCAGGCGATCGCGCTCGCCCGCCGAGTCGCGACGACCAGCGCGTCGGTGATGATCGTCGGTGAGACGGGCACCGGAAAGGACCTGCTCGCGCAGCTCGTGCACCGCTGGAGCCGCCGTGCGAACATGCCGCTCATTCCAGTCAATTGCGCAGCGATTCCCGAGCAGCTGCTCGAGTCCGAGATGTTCGGTCACCGCAAGGGATCGTTCACCGGCGCCGATCGCGATCGGATGGGTCTCCTCGAAGCCGCCAATGGCGGAACGCTGTTTCTCGACGAGCTCACCGAGATGTCGCTTGCGCTCCAGGCAAAGATGCTGCGGGTGGTACAGGATGGAGTGGTGCGCCGCGTTGGCAGCGAGCAGACCGATTGCGTGGTCGACGTGCGCTTCATCTCCGCAACGAATCGGGATCCGCAGGAAGCCATTCGCGACAAGAAGATGCGCGAGGATCTCTACTATCGATTGAACGTCGTGCAGATCCACATCCCGCCACTTCGCGAGCGGGTGGAGGACATCCCGGTTCTGGCGAACAATTTCCTCAAGACGTTCTGGACTCGCCACCGTTCGAGCAAGGAAGCGGTTCCCGTGTTCACCGAAGACGCGCTCGAGCTGATGGCGTCGCGCCCGTGGCGTGGCAACGTGCGCGAGCTGCAGAACTTCGTCGAGTACCTGTCGGTCGTGACGCTTCCTGGCGCAAAAATCCAGGCACATCACCTCCCACTCGACCAGCAGTTCGAGCCGACGGCGGATACCGCGAGCGCGGTTGGTCTTCCATTGAACGCGGGCTACCACGCGTCCAAGGAACAGGTTCTCGCCGCGTTTGAAAAGAAATACGTCACGCGTCTGGTCGCGCGGGCGTCGGGCAACATGTCGAGGGCCGCTCGCCTCGCCAGCGTCGATCGCACGACGCTGTACCGACTGCTCGAGCGGCACGGCCTGCGCAGCGACGTCGATGATTCCGCTGGCGTAGCAGACATGAACGCCTGACCGGGGCGCCCCACGTCCGTGGATTCCGCGCATGTCGCGCCTCAACTCGCTGTTCCCCGTCTCGTCGACCGCGGTCGCCGAGGTCGGGAGCGTGCGCGCATCGCCGATGCGTCGCAGGCCGCGCAGTTGAGCACCGCTGCCCTCGTCCGCGGCATTCAGGCGGCGGCGAATTGCACGTGCACCAACCTCGCTGAGACGGCCAAACGGTCTCCGGCGGACGTGAGGCGCCACCTCGCGCCGGCGGTCCGTTGGCTCATCGCGAGGGTTCAGGATGAATTCGAGCCGAGCCCCGCCAAGGCTCCCCCGATCGTCGCCCACGAGTACGTGGACCGGTTGCGCTTGCACCTCGTCCGCGAGCTCGCGAACTGCGAGTATCTCGATGGGCGCGACGTCGTGCGTACGATGGCACTGCTCGAACAGCTGTCCGAAGCGTGGAAGCAGACCGACCGCGGCAAGTTCATGTCCTGCCTAACGGGATCGGAGAGCTCGAGCGCGGTGGTCGCGATCGCGCACGACATGCGCTCGCCGCTGTCGTCGATCCTGATTCTCGTCGAGTCGCTCCGCAAGGGTTCGGGCGGCCACGGCACCGGCAGCCCGATCCGGGATCGGCAGCTCGGCCTCATCTACGGTGCGGCGCAGGGCCTGGCGACGCTGGCCTCGGATCTGATCGACGCGGCGAGTGGCGAAGAGCATTTCGACGGCGAGCCGCGGCCTTTCTCCATCGTCGAGACGATGCACTCCGTCGGAGCGATCGTGAAGCCGATCGCCGAGGAGAAGGGCCTCAACCTTCGCATCGAGCACCCGGCATCGGATGCACGTATCGGTCAGGCCGCGCCGCTTCATCGGGTGCTGCTCAACCTGACGTCGAACGCTCTCCGCTACACGGAGACCGGGTCGGTCACAGTCGGCTGCCACGAAACGTCGGAGACCGGGGTCGAGTTCTGGGTCGAGGACACAGGCGGTGGGCTGCCGATCTCGGTGCAGGAGACGCTGTTCGACGCGTTTCGACCGGAGCCGATCGCTCTCCGCTTCTCGAGCGCCGGACTGGGGCTGGCGACTGTACGAGCGTTGCTCTGCGCGATGGGCTCCGCGCTTCGAGTCGAGACCTCGCCCGATCGCGGCACCCGGCTGTCGTTCGACCTGGAGCTGAAGCCCAGCCCACGCTGACGGCCCGCTGCGGAATGCAGCGCGGTTCATCGATCCGTCAACCTGTTGCAGCGTCGCGCCACAGGCGCGCATTCGCGCCAGGTCCGAAGCGCGCTAAGTCGCTGTGACACAACGCCATCGACCAGTCTCAAGCGATGGTGTTTCATTTGCATCCGCACCCCGCGACGTCGCCTGTCGCGTGAACCCGGTGCACCCTGCCTCCGCGTTGCCGACGGCCAGCGCTCGTTGCTCGACCGTCCCGTTCTGGCTGGAGGTATGTCGGTGCGCTGCGAGAGATCCCACGCGTTCCTGCGCATTGCTGCCATCGTGTCGCGCACTGCGCGCGCGGCGCAGCGCGAGGTGTGCGCGCGCAGTGGTTGCGGATGAGCGGGATCGCGGGGCTGATGCATCGCGACGGTCGCCTCGCGTCGGTTGACGCGTTGGCCGCCATGTCCGCCGCAGTTGCGCATCGCGGTCGCGACGCGAGCGGAATGGCGTGCGACGGGGTCGTCGGCCTCGCCCATCGAATGACCTGGTCGACGCACGAATCGTTGAACGAGCGTCAGCCACTCGTGCGCGACACGCCATCGCTGCGCCTTGTGGCCGACGCCCGGATCGACAATCGAACAGAGCTCATCGCGGCGCTCGGGATGAACGGTGCCGCCCGCGTTACGGACGTCGATCTCATCGCGGGCGCGTACGCACGCTGGGGCACGAGCTGTGTCGAGCACCTCGTTGGTGACTTCGCGTTCGCGCTCTGGGACGGCGAGCGGCGTCAATTATTCTGCGCGCGCGATCCGATGGGGGTAAAGCCGTTCTACTTCTTCAGGTCTGAGCGCCTGTTCGCGTTCGCCTCGGAAGCGAAGGCGCTGTTCGCGCTCCCTGACGTCCCCCAGGACATCGACCCGATCCAGATCGGGCTGTTCGTCGAGGGCACGGGTGAGGATCGCAGGCGGACGCACTACAAGGCGATACAGCGGCTCCCTGCCGCGCACACGATGACGGTGGGGCCAAGCCGGCTGGAAGAGAACAAGTATTGGGAGCCAGACGCGAAGCGGGAGATTCGGTTCTCGACATCCCAGCAATACGCTGAATCGTTCCGCGAGATCTTTGAAGAGTCGGTCCGCGCGCGACTGCGGAGTGTGCATCCAGTCGGCGCGGCGTTGAGCGGCGGACTCGACTCGTCGAGCATCGTCTGCATGGCGCGAAAGCTCCAGCGCGACGCACGAGCGCCCGGGTTGCATACGTTCTCGCTCGTCTTTCCATCGCTTCCAGCGAAGGATCTGCGGATGATCGACGAGCGTCGCTACATCGAGAGCGTCGTTCGCGATGGCGACCTCGCGCCTACGTACCTGTCGGCGGATCGCCTCTCGCCCCTGGAGGACGTGACGCCGATCCTCGAGGCGCTCGGCGAGCCGTACGCGGCGCCGAATCTGTATCTGCACTGGTCGATGTATCGAGCCAGCGCAGAGCGCGGCGTGCGCGTATTCCTCGACGGTTTCGACGGTGACAGCGCAATCAGTCACGGCTTCGCGCGACTCAACGGCCTCGTGCAGCGCGGCGAATGGGCCGTGTTCGAGAACGAAGTGCGGGCGATCGCCGGTCGGCGGCAGGTCTCGCCGGAATTCGTTCTGACGCACTTTGGCCTTCCCTACCTCGCGGTGCTGGCGCGGCGAGGCGCATGGCTCGCTTGGGCTCGTGCGGCTCGCGAGCTGAGCCAACGATTCGGCCTGCCCGTCGGACGCACGCTCTGGGAGAGCGGCGTGCGCCCCGCTACGCCGGAAGTGATTCGCCTCGGAGTACGAGCGCTTCGGCGCCGCCAGCCCGAAGTCACTTCGCTCGTGCGGCGCGAAATCGCGGCGACGCTTCGTCGCGAAGGCTACGCGGTCGAGCGGGACGAGGATCTCGACATCGCGATGAGCGAGCGCGAATCGCACACGCGCGGCATCATGCAGCCGGCCTACCAGCTGACGCTCGAGATGGCCAGCCACTGCGCGGCGTCGTTCGGCGTCGAACCGCGCTATCCGTTCTTCGACCGCCGGCTGATCGACTACTGCCTCGCGCTTCCGGAAGAGGAAAAGTTGGCCGATGGTTGGCCGCGGCTCGTGTTCCGGCGGGCGATGGAAGGGATCCTTCCCCCGGAAGTCCGCTGGCGGAGCGACAAGGGAAACCTTTCGCCGAACTTTCACCGGACGCTTCGCGCGTCGAGCGCAACCGCGGCCGACTCCGCACCCGACTCCCCGATTGCCGAATATGTCGACCTGAAGGCGCTTGCGCGGATGCGGCAGCGCTACTGCGCCGAGACCAGCACACTCGGCAGGAGTGCAGACGGACACCTGCTCTTCCGCGTCATGGTGCTCGAAAAGTGGCTGTCCGAACGCACCGCAACCGTACAGGGTGCCGAGTCGCCGGTGGCAGAGCCGGCCCCAGTCGCCGCCTGACGTGACGATGCAGGAATCGTCGGGCCTGCGTGATGAGTAGTTCCCGTTCGACCGTACCCTTGACCAAGGATTTCGATGGAAGCAGAAAAGAAACGCCGCTGGGCCACTCCAGAGGTGACGACATTCGGATCATTCGAAGCGTCGACCCAGAAGTGCATCAAGGATTTCGGATCACAGGACGGCTTCACCTTCCAGGGTGTCGCCGTACCGATCCACTGGTGCGCGTCCTGAGTCATGCACCCGGCGCCGCCGGCTCGGCCATCGCGCAGCGCCTGCCTAACGCGTGATGGCTGACTCGGCTCCGCGGCAGACCTCTCCCGGCGCCAGCATGCCGCCGCGCACGCTCGAGGGCGTGCGCGGCTTTGGCATGCCCCGGATGTCGAGCGCCAGGCGGTGGCTGGCGCTGACACCCGCTGAACAGATCTCATTCGTCTTCGTGCTCCTCCTGGTCGCAGTCGTTCGGGCAGGCCTCTGGTTGCTACCCTCGTCGGCCAGCCTGAAGCTGGTGCGCCGCATCGCCACCGGCGATCCGGGCCGCGCTCGGGCGCGCCGTCCGCAAGCCGACCGGCTGACCTGGGCGGTCGCGGCCGCGAGCCGCCGGATACCGCACGCCACGTGCTTGACGCAGGCCGTTTCCGCACAGCTTCTCCTTCGCCACTTCGGCTACCCATCGCAACTCTGTCTTGGCGTCGCGCGATCCACCAACGGCGTGTTCGCGGCCCATGCGTGGGTGGAAAGCAGTGGGCGCATCGTCATCGGCGGGGAGAACTCAGCGGGGTTTACTCCTCTCTATGCACCACGGACGACCGTCACCGGTGAATCGCGGATCGGCGCACGATGACGACGGCCATCCGATTGAATCCCGATGCCGGTCCGGGTGATGCTACCAGGCCGGCGCGCCATTGCTATAGCGTCTTCGGCGCGATGCTCGACTCGGATCTGGAGTTTCCCGAGCTCGAGCCGGCGCGTCGCGAGGGGCGTAGCAGCTGGAGGCTGCTCGTTGCCAACAGCATTCCCCCCGCTGCCGGCGCCGTGCTGCTCGGCCGGCGCGAGCTTGGCGCGGAAAGCTACTCGCTCTGGCAAACACCCCGCGGCCTGCGGCTCGAGTATTCGCACGCCGGAGTGTTCGATCTCTCGGCGGACGGCACGACCGTTGTCTGGTATCGCCGAGCTGCGTTGCAGGAGCTCGTACGCAGCATTGTCCTCGGGCCCGTGCTCGCGCTGTCACTCGAGCTATCCGGTCTCTTCTGCCTGCACGGCAGCGCGGTCGCGATCAACAACGAGGCGGTTGTCTTTCTTGGCCCGAAGTATCACGGGAAATCGACGCTCGCAACCGCGCTGACGGCGGCGGGGGCGCAGTTGATCGGAGATGATCTCATCGCCGTCACTCCGGGGCTGCCAGCGATGGTGCGGCCGGGGGTGCCGAGCGTCCGGCTCTGGGCTGACTCGGCGGGAGCGCTGCCGTTAGGCGCGCTCTGCAGGAACCTGGTCCCCGGAATCAAGACGACGGCGTCAGGGTTCGCGGGGCACGCGCATACCCGCGGCGAAGTGCGGCTCGGGGCGTTGTACATCCTCGAACCCGTCACGAAGCACGAAGGACCGGCCTGCACGCGGCGGCGGCTTTCCTCGGCCGCGGCGGCGATCGGACTCGCGCACCAGACCAAGCTTGCCGACGCACTCATCGGGATGGTTGCGGCCGGAACGCAGCTCGCGGCGGCGGCACGGCTGGCGGTGAACGTTCCCGTCTGGGCGATTGCCCCGGTGAGGGATCTTGCCCGTCTCCCCGAAGTCGTCGAGCAAATCATGCACTGGCACGGGCACTCGCGCGCGTGAGAGCCCGACGGCCCTCCGAAAGCGGCCCCCGGCGCATGCTATTCGACGCTACACGAGTGTGGCGTCTGCGCAATGGTGTGAGGGTGTCGACCGTCGTTATGACGCGGCGCTGACAGCACTTAGGCCTTGGAGTCTGTCTTGCTACGCCGTCGGACGTTGTCCTCACCCCCCGCATCTGATTCATGACCGGCCAACTCACACGTAACGCGCGCGGCGCGAACGTCATTTCGAATAGTCCGCTCCCGATGCAGGGTGCGCTCGGCCCGGACGGGCATCCGTCAGGCTCGGGGCATCCGCCCTGGGAGCGCTACTTTGCGGTTCTGAAGCGGTACGTGTGGGCGATCATCGCCATCACGGTCGTTGGGGGCGCGCTGGGTGTTTTTGGCGCACGACGCATCCGCCCGCGCTATGATGCCTCCGCGACGATCTGGATCAACGCGGAGTCGCCCCAGGCGCGCAGCACGGGGCCGATTCGCGCTGAGCAGCTGCTGAACGGCTCATCGTGGCCGGAGCTGCTGGGAAGCTTCGCGATCCTCGATAGCGTCGTGCTGAAGATGCAGCTGTACCTGGTGCCGTCGCCACGGGCGCCACGCGAGCTGTTTGCGCACTTCGGCATCAACCCGCAGTTCATCCCCGGGGCGTACGAGCTGCGCGTCAGGCCGGCCGACGGTCGCTACACGCTCATCGACACTCGCGGTACCGTCGTCGACAGCGGCGCGGTCGGCGACTCGATCGGCCGCGCGCGCGGCTTCAGATGGGCACCGGATAGCGCGGCATTGCAGGGCGTCACGGCGGTGGCCTTCGCGCTCAAGACCCCGCGCGATGCGTCCGTCGAGCTGCGCCGCCGACTGACGACCGCGACGTCCCGCGAGAGCAGCATGCTCCGGATCGTGCTGACCGGGCAGGATCCCGACCTCACCGCCGCGATACTCACCTCGATTGTCGCGCAATTCGAGGCGACGGCCGCGCGGCTCAAGACGCGCAATCTCGTCGAGTTCGCGAACGCGCTCGACCAGCAGCTCTCGTACGCTGCGCAGCAGCTTCGCGAGGCGGAAATCGCGCTCGAGACATTCCGCGTCCGGACGATCACGCTACCATCGGAGGGTGGGTCGGTCGCCGCGGGGCTCGAGCTCACGCGCGACCCGGTGCTGCATCATTTCTTCGATCAACGGCTGCAGCTCGACAGCATTCGCAACGATCGTGAGCTGCTCGCGAGCACGCTGCAGGCCCTGAATGACCGCAAGACGACGCCGCTCTCGCTGCTCGCGATTCCATCGGTCCACGTTGCGCCGGAAATCATGGCAGCGATGACCGAGCTATCGAGCAAGCAAGCAGCGCTCAGGACGGCGCGCGAAATGTACACGGACGAGAACGCGAAGGTCATCAACCTGCGCGCGAGCATCGCCCAGCTCGAAGGCACCGAGATTCCCGCGATGGCCGCCAGCCTCGCCGAGCGACTCAAACGGCGTGAACTGGATCTCGATGCCCGGGTGGCGGGTTCGTCGCGCGAGCTGCGGCAAATCCCGACGCGGACCATCGAAGAGATGCGGCTGAGGCGCAATGTGGACACGCGGCTCGCGCTGTACACCACGTTGAAGGGACGGTACGAGGAAGCGCGATTGGCCGAGGCGAGCTCGTTCCCCGATATGAGTGTCCTCGATTATCCCGCCGTACCGCAGTATCCGAGCTCTTCGCCGAAGCTCAAGATCGTTGCGGTGGCGGTAGTGTTGAGCCTTGGTGCTGCGCTCGCGCTCGCGCTCCTGCTCGACTACACCGACCGGCGCTTCCGCTATCCCGAGCAGGCGACACAGGAACTCGGTCTCGACATCCTCGGTGTCGTGCCGCGGTTGGCTGCCGGGCGGTCGAGCGGCACGCGTACGGAGCAGGCGTGGCAGGTCACGGAGGCATTCCGAACGCTCCGAATGAGCGTGAGCCAGGCGAAGGACGTCGGCCCGCTGCTCCTGACGGTGACGAGTCCGAGCAGTGGCGACGGAAAATCGTTCGTCTGCTCCAATCTCGCGCTTTCGTTCGTGAGTGCAGGCGACCAGACGCTGCTGATCGATGGCGACGTCCGGCGCGGATCGCTTCACCAGATCTTTTCCCTGACCGCGCAGCCCGGCCTCACCGATTACCTCGCCGGCAACGCGACGCTCGGCGAGATCCTGCGAACGACGGATAACGGATTGACGGTGATCACCTCCGGTTCGCGAGGCGAACGCGCGCCGGAACTGCTGGCGTCGAAGAAGATGGTGGACCTGATGGCGACGCTCGCCGCGCGATTCGATGTGATGGTCGTGGACAGCGCTCCGCTGAGCGCCGGCATCGACCCGCTGGTGCTTGCGACCCACACGACGAACCTGCTGCTGGTACTTCGCGTCGGCGAGACCGATCGCAAGCTCGCCGATGCCAAGCTGCGCATCGTCGACCGGCTGCCGGTGCGCGCGATCGGCGCGGTACTGAACGCGGCGAGCGTCTCTGGTTCCTATCGCTACTACGCCTACAACTACGCCGACGTCGAGTTGGCGCCCTCCCCCACGACGAGCTTCGGCAAGCGCATGGCTGCCTTCAAGAGCTGATGCGCACACAGTCGCTCCGCCGCGAGCAACACCGACCAGGTTGAGACCAATGCGACTCAGAATCTCCCCGACATGCGTGTTCGTCATCGCCTCGTTGTGTTTGGCGCCGATCCTCGGAGCGCAGATGAGCATGCACGCGTCGGCCTACGCCACGCGCGCGCAACTCGAGACGATGGCGTCCCAGCGCGCGACCCACGCGTCCGATCCGAGACTGAATGACGCCGATCGCGCACAAGCGTCCGAGGACGCACGACAGCTTCGTGAGCGGCTGACGCAGGGCGATTTCCGTGTCGGCGACCGCATCGTAGTCCGCATCACCGGCGGCGCGAGCGCATTCGACACGCTCAGTGTCAGCTCGATGCGGTCGATCAAGGTGGCCGACGCTGGCGATATCTCGCTGGACGGAGTGCTTCGCTCCGAGGTTGAAGAGCGGCTCAACACGCAGCTCGCGCGCTATTTCCGCGACGTGAAGGTACGTGCGCAGCCATTGACCCGTTTGGCGGTCCTCGGTGAAGTGCGCGCTCCCGGGTTCGTCCAGGTTCCGAGTCAATCGCTGTTGAGCGACGCGATCTCCGCGGCCGGTGGGCCGACGACGACCGGCCGCCTCGACCGCATCTCGGTGCGCCGTGGCGGAGCCACGATCGTCGCGCCGGCGGCATTCGCGAACGGCCTCGCGGCCGGCGCGACGCTCGATGACCTCGGGATCCGCGCTGGCGACGAGATCGTCGTCGGCGCGAAGCGGCCGTTCAACTGGTCGCAGGTACTTCAGACGACCGCGGTCGTGGTGGGATCCGCCGCGACAATAATCGCCATTCAGAATCGCTGAATCAGAGAGAGCCATGTTCGACGCCACCACCCCCTCCTCCGCCGCCGACGGGTACACCCCGGGCGCAGCCGCGCGCGCCCGTTCGAAGCGGGTCGACCGCGCCCCTGCCAGAACGTTAGGCACGGACCGCCAGATTTCCCTCGTGATCGACGACGAGCGTGCACCGCGCGCGCTTCCAGTGCTCACACCCAGGCCGCGCTCCGACCAGGCCATGCGGGCATTGAACATCATCATCGCCGGTATCGCGTTGCTCATTCTGGCGCCGGTGATGCTGCTCGTTGCGCTGGCAATCAAGATCTCGTCGCCGGGCCCGGTCATTTACGCGCAGACGCGGGTCGGCTGGGACAGGCGCCGCCGCGCGGGCCAGCCGTCGCTGTTTGATCGCCGGGCCTGCGATCTCGGAGGCCGCGTGTTCCGCATCTACAAGTTTCGCACGATGCGAATCGACGCCGAGCGCCGCGGTGTGCAGTGGGCGACGAAGAATGACCCGCGGGTGACGATGCTCGGCCGGATCCTGCGCCAGTGCCGACTGGACGAGATACCGCAACTGTTCAACGTGCTCGTCGGCGACATGAACATTGTCGGACCCCGCCCGGAACGGCCAAGCATCGTGCGGCGCCTCGCTGAATCGATCGAGGAGTACCCATTGCGCCACTGGGCGAAGCCCGGCATCACCGGGCTCGCGCAGATCAACCAGTCGTACGACACCTGCCTCGACGACGTCCGTGCAAAGGTTCGCTACGATCTCGAGTACATCAGGCGGCAGAGCGTCGCGGAGGATCTGCGAATCATGCTTTGCACGATGCCGGCGATGCTCTTTCGACGCGGTGGCTGGTAGACGTTCGCCGTTCACCGCCGAAGGCAAGCGAACACGCGCAACAGAGGTCGTTGTTTTTGCTCGACATTGCGTGCGGACGTTGCCCTGTCATGCACCGGCGTCGAGGAGGTAAGTCGCCACTGGCGCGAGACATACGCATCTGGCACACACCGGCGAAGTTCTTGCGAAAGCGCGCAGCGAGCGACGCATCAACGCGACGAATTTTGTCGAGCATCGAGGAGCGATTACAGTGGTAGTCGGGACGAGCCATGAGTGAGTTGCGAGCGCACCGTATGCACGTGGCGGGTATCCGGCCTCGAGTGTCCTTTGTCGTCGCCTGGCAGGGTTGCGCGAAAGAGCTCTCCCGGCGGTTGCAGACGTGGGATCGCTGGGTCGGCGATGGCATCGACGTGGTGGTCGTGTGTTCGTGCCCGCCAGCGGATCGCGAGCGGGTCGAGCGATCGCACCCGGATGTCCGCGTCGTCAATGCTCACGCCGACGAGGATCTGAGCACGCTGCGCCAGCTCGGCGTTTCAGCCGCTCAGGGCGACATCGTCGTGATCGTCGACGACACTGTCGGGTGGACCTCGTCGTGGCGCGACCACCTGCCGATCGCGATCGGTGGCCCGCTCGCCCCGACGAGCGGCGCCAACTGGATTGGCGGCGAGGCCGGCCCGCGCATCATGGAAGAGACGCCGCTGCGATGAGAACGGACGCGCCGCTCATCAGCGTCGTCGTGCCGGTCAACAATGGGTCCGACTTTCTCCCGCGGTCTCTCGGCGCGATTGCCGCGAGCGACATGCCGCGCGAGTCGTGGGAGCTGATCGTCGTGGACGATGCAAGCGACGACGACAGCGCGCTCGTTGCCGGTCGTTTTGCGGACACGGTGGTCAAGCTTTCCGGGCGGCCGCGCGGCCCCGCCTATGCGCGCAATCGTGGCGTGGAGCTCGCACGCGGCGAGATAATCGTCTCAGTGGATGCCGATGTCTGCGTGCACGTTGATACCCTCCGTCGGCTGGGGGCCCGCCTGACGGAGGATGCGTCGCTCGGGGCCGTCCTCGGCGCGTACGACACAGGAGAGGCGCATCTCGGCCTGGTCACGGATTTTCGAAACCTGCGACAGTGTTATTCGCAGCGGCGCGCGGCGGGAACCGTGCATCATTTCTGGGCGGCGTGCGGCGCCGTTCGAAGGTCGGTGCTGGACAAAGTCGGTCCGTTTGACGAGTGGCATTACTGGCGTCCGCAGGCAGAAGGCGCGGAGCTTGGACAGCGCATTCGCGGCGCCGGATTCCGAATCCTGCTCGAGCCATCGATCAAGGCGACCCATCTCAAGCGATGGACGCTCGCGAGCAGCATTGCGACTGACGTGATGAACCACGGCGTGCCCTGGATGCGGCTCATGTTCCAGGGCGGCAGCATCGCACGAATGCGCGCGCCGAGCCTCTCGCTACGAGAGAAGATCACGGTGTCGCTCGGCTGCATCTTCGTGCTCGCGATGGCGCTGCATGTCGTGCTGCCCTTCGATGCGCTCCGCTGGATCGCGTTAGGGTCCGCGTTCGCGGTGCTGATGGGTGTGACGCCCCTTCTTCAGTTCCTGGCGAGCGAGCGCAATCCCCTGTTCGCCCTCTGCTGCATCCCGCTGCAGCTGTTGCATTATCTGACGAGCGGCGTGTCGCTCGTCCTCGCGTGGGCACTGCACCAGACCATTGGCGAGCCGAAGCGGGACGTCACCGACGACGCGTTTGCCGAGATCGGGCTCGAGACCTGGCCGCCGATTCCCCGGCGGCTGCCGAGCGATGCGTGGAAGCTTCCCGTGGAGAAGTCCTAGTCCGATCCGTGGTCACTTTACGGGAACGCGGGCGATGAAGGTGTCGTAACGACCGGATCCGTTCATGTTGCTCGTCCACATGACCAGCTTGCCGTCCGGCGCCAGCGTCGGATGGGGCTGACCTCCGGTCGCATAATCGGTCCCGGTCGCATCGTGTGCGGCGAGCAGGCGCACGTCGCCCGCGAGGCTCACGAACCCGATCATGCCACGGTGGATCGCGTTTGCACCGTCGCGCGCCCACTGGTCGACGATGAAATACTCGGACGGATTGTCGAACACCCACTGGCCGGCGAAGTGGTAATCGCCGTTGACGTTTGTCGGCGTCGGGGACACGGCAACGCTCACGTGGCCGAGGTGATCGGTCGCGACGATTGCGTTGGCCTGCCAGTGGCCCTGCGCGACGGTCTTGCCCCGAAGCGCGGCCTGATGGCTGTCCTCGTTGATACCCAGCGAATCGCGGGGAACGGTCAGGAACCCGGTCTCCAGGTTGACGATCAAGCTGTTCAGCGGAGAGTCGCTCGCGACATACACGACCGGAAACTCCCGGTCGAGGTGCGGCTCGTCGATGTCCACCCCCGCGACGGCCGGGGTGATGGCGCGCTCGAATCCGTCCGCCGTCCGGTAGGCGACGATCGTTGTGTTCGACTGCAGCATCGCGACGAGCCAGCGATCATCGAGCTGCGTCTGAAGCCACTGGGGGTATTCGCCCGCGGTCGCGATGATCCACGGCCAGCGCCCGGTGTTCTCGAGTGAGTTGGAGGCGGTGTTGTAACGGTCGACGCGGCGGTCGCGGACGAGATAGGCGATTCGCGGCGTCGCTGGGCCGAGGCTGAAGGCGAAGCCGATCTCCCCCCAGTAGTCGACTCTCCGCCAGTTGCCAGGTGTCAGTGTCGCGTACCGGATGTCGACGAGCCAACCGCCTACCTTCGAGGTGTAGTACGTCTCGCCGTCGGCGCCCGTCCACGGCTGCGAGATGTTCGGCCCGCCTTCGCTGTAGCCGTGATACATCCCGCCGTTGCCTAACGGCGTAACGGCATCGGTCAGCTTGAGCACCGTGACGCCCGAATTCGGATCGAGATAAGTCTCACCCGCGACGAGCGACCGTCCGTAGCTTCCGGCCGCGGGCAGTTGGCCAGTCGCGCGCGGCAGCTGGCGGGGATCGGCGGCTCGATGGGGCGTGGAGCGGAGTGTGTCCTGGCCGCTGGCCTCGCCGCCGAGCAACGCGACCTCGAACACGCAACAACAGACGGCGAGCATCAGGCGGTGCGGCGTCAGGCAAGGTCTCCCGAAGAGTGAGGACGCATTATACACCGCCTTCTGGCCCGACGTGCCAAGGGCCCAGCGTGTGGAACCGCTGGGCCCCTGGCAAACTGCGGCGGGTTGCGCCTTTCGAGCTTTGCGCTAGCGCACCGGTATCCGTGCGATGAAGGTGTCGTAGCGGGTCGAGCCGTTCATGTTGCTCACCCACATCACGAACTTGCCGTCTGGTGAGAGGGTCGGGTGCGGCTGCCCGCCCGACGTGTAGCTCAAGCCGACGGCATCCGTGGCAGCGATGAGGCGGACGTCACCGGCCAGGCTGACAAAGCCTACCATCCCGCGGTAGATCGGGTAGTTGCCGATATCGGCCCACTGATCGACCACGAAATATTCGTTGGGATTGTTGAACACCCACTGTGAAGCCTGGTGCCAG
>JANMAM010000069.1:0-28571 GCA_031359795.1 Gemmatimonadaceae bacterium | reverse complement strand
GCGATGAGGCGGACGTCACCGGCCAGGCTGACAAAGCCTACCATCCCGCGGTAGATCGGGTAGTTGCCGATATCGGCCCACTGATCGACCACGAAATATTCGTTGGGATTGTTGAACACCCACTGTGAAGCCTGGTGCCAGTCGCCGCTCCAGTCGGTCGGCGACGGGTTGACGGCACCGGTTGCCGCCACGTTGCCGAGATAATCGACCATGACGAATCCATTCGCCATCCACGTGAGCGCGACGATCTTGCCGCGCATCGGGGACGCGTGGTCATCGCCGTTGATGCCCTGGGTGTCGCGCGGATTGATGTAGATGCCTGTCTCGAGGTTCACGATCTTGTTCTGCACGCTCGAATTCGTCGACAGGTAGATCACCGGAAATTCGCGATCGAGGTGCGGCTCGTCGATGCTCACGGCTGACGCTGCCTCCGTGTACTCCCGCTGCACGCCGTCCGACGGGCGGAAGGCAATGACCGTGTGGTTCGACTGAACCATCGCCGCGAACCATACATCGTTGAGCTGCGACTGCAGCCAGTCGACGCCCGTACCCGCGGCGGAAACATTCCATGGCCAGTTGCCGACGTTCTCGATCGCGTTGGTCGCGGTATTGTAGCGATCCACGCGCTTGCCATTGACCACGTACGCGATGCGCGGCGTCGCGGCGTTGAGGCTGAAGGCGAAGCCGATCTCGCCATCATAGTTGACGCGGCGCCAGTTGAGCGACGTGAAGCTGCTGTAGCGGATATCAACCAGCCAGTCGCTGACCTTGGCCGTGTAGTAGATCTGACCATCGGTGCCCGTCCACGGCTGCGAGATATTCGGACCGCCCTCGCTGTAACCGTGATAAACGCCACCGTTGGCAACCGGCACTGAAGCGCTGGTAAGCTTGAGTACCGTGACGCCGGTGATCGGGTCCACGTATGTCTGGTTGGCCGCGAGGGTGCGGCCGTATGTGCCGGCGGCTGGGCGCTGTCCGGTCGCGCGGGGTAGCAGGGTCGGATCGGCACTCGCACCGGGTGGCGGCGCCGCCTGCACCGTGACCGCGGCCGTACCCGCCTGACCTTCGCTCCGCGCCGTTATGGTCGCGTTACCGGCTGCCACGCCGGTCACGAGACCCGCGTTCGACACCGTCGCTGTTCCAGCCGCCGACGTCTCCCAGGTGACACTGCGGCCGGTCAGCGTATTGCCTCCCGCATCGCGAAGCGTTGCGGTAAGCTGGACAGTTCCCGTGATGAGTATCGTATTGGTTGCAGGCGCAAGAGCAATCGTCGCTACCGGCGCGAGCTGCACGGTCACCGCCGCGGTGCCGGCCTGGCCTTCGCTCCGAGCAGTGATTGTGGCGGTGCCAGCCGCGACACCGCGCACGAGACCCGCGGTCGACACCGTCGCCGTGCCGGCGGCCGATGTCTCCCACGTTACCGTGCGTCCGGTGAGCGTGTTGCCAGCAGCGTCGCGTAACGTCGCCGTGAGCTGCTGGGTGCCGAGCACGTTGATCGTCGAAGTGGCGGGCGCGAGCGTTATGGTCGCGACCGGAGCAACTGCCGCTTGCACCGTGACGACGGCGCTCCCGGCCTGCCCTTCGCTACGCGCAGTGATTGTCGCATTGCCCGCGGCGACGCCGGTGACGAGCCCCGACCCATCGACGGTCGCGGTTCCTCCGGCCGACGTTTCCCACGTGATCGCGCGGCCGGTAAGCACCGCGCCGCCAGCATCACGCAATGTCGCCGTGAGCTGGACGGTTCCGTTGATCGCGATCGATGGAGTGGTTGGCGCAACGGTGATCGTCGCGACCGGGGGAAGCTGAATGGTGACGTTCGTGCTTCCCGCTTGTCCCTCGCTCCGCGCAGTGATGGTTGCTGAGCCGGCGGCAACGCCGCGGACCAATCCGCTTGCGCTGACGGTCGCGGTTCCAGATGCGGACGTCTCCCACGTGATGGCGCGGCCAGTGAGGACCGCGCCGCTCGCCGAGCGAAGGGTCGCCGTCAGCTGGGCGGTGCCTCCGACCATAACGGTCGGAGACGACGGTGTGATCGTTACCGTCGCGACAGGTTCGGGGGGGGTGGCCTGGACTGTGACGACCGTCGTGCCCGACTGGCCTTCGCTGCGCGCCGTGATCGTAGCGGTACCAACTGCGACGCCTGTGACGAGCCCGGTCGATGACACAGTCGCGACTCCACCCGCCGACGTTTCGTACGTCACGGCGCGACCACTCAACTCGGCGCCGGTCGCGTCGCGCAGCACGGGGACCAGCTGCACCGTCGTGGCGACCATGATCGTCGGCGCCGAGGGTGTCAACGTTATGGTCGCGACAGGTGCAACGAGTACCTGCACGGTCGTGCTGCCAGCCTGACCCTCACTGCGCGCGGTGATGGTCGCCGTGCCTGCGCCAACTCCGCGCACAAGACCCGTGCTGCTGACCGTTGCGGTGCCCGCGGCGGAGGTTTCCCAGGTCACCGTGCGACCCGTCAGGGTGAGTCCGGCTTCATCCCTGGTGATCGCGACGAGCTGGGTATTCTGATTGACGATGACCGAGGGATTTTGCGGCGTGATCGCGACGCTGGCGACTGGAGCCGGAGTGACCGTCACCGTCGCAAAGTCGGACATGTTGCCAACGCTGGCCGTGATTTGCGCGCTGCCGACTCCCACCGCCGTCACCATTCCCGAACTCGAAACGGTCGCGATGCCGGGGGAGGCGCTTCGCCAATCCAGCCCCACCGAGACCTGCGCGCCGTCGGTATCGACCGCCCGGCCGTTGAGCTGACTCGTTCGGCCCGGGTTGAGGGCGATTGTTTTTGGTGTTACCGCGACAGATGAAACCGTCGCGCCGGCGTCGAACACTTCGCCAGGCTTGCATCCCGCATACGCAAGGGAAAGCAAGGCGAGCATCGCGCACATCGACACGGTGAGTGAAAAGCGTCGCATGGGAGCCTCAGCTATAGGTGGTTCGGCGGCTCGACTGGCGTGGCACCGTTCGGTGCTGTAGCCTCGTAGCTTTGCGTCCCCGCCTTTCGACGGGTTTGCCCTTGTCGCCTCTCCCCTAACGAGGGTGCGATCGTGCCGTGCATACTGCTGGTGAAATGTGGGTCAGTCAATTCAACTGACAGCTCGGTCTATTCGACTGGTTGACGAAGTGTACTTGTATGCGCAACCAGCAATTCCAGCTGCAAATGTTTAGTCCTGAACGGCTAATGCAACGTCGAAGAAAGATTGAAAACAGGTTTACGTCGGCCCCCCGCGCCGCGCGCGGGCGTAGATCACAGTTGTACGAATCCGGACTTGTCTCACAAATACATGGAGGGGTCACCAGTGCGGTGACCCCTCCTGCAATTTGTTCGCTCGCTCGCGCATTCTCGCCTGAGCTGGCGGCTAAATCGTGCTCATTCGCTACTAAATCCGCCGTTGTCGCCCGCAGCCGAGCGCACCCGAGCACGCCTTCGCTAGAAGTTCGCGTTGACTACGGCTGAGCAGTTCGCAACGCCTGTCTTGCCGGCGGCGCAGAGCTGGTACGATACCGTTGCGCCGAGGCTCGCCGCCGGTTTGTTGTTATACGGTCCGCCATCATTCGCGCGCGCCGCGACGATGCGCGTACCGTTGCGATAGATGTCGACGGTGAGTTCGGTACCTGGCGTCCACGTCAGGTCGGCGTTTCTCACGGTCCCAACGAGATACGAGTTCACCGTCAGCGCCGACGGCGGAACGAGGGCGATCGTCGTCACTTGCACCGGCGAAGTGAACGCCGAGTTGCCGACGGTGTTCTGTGCGCGTACGCGGAACCAGTAGCTGGTTGTAGCAGCGAGCCCGCTCGCACGATACGTCGTCGCGCCGGCAGCGAGTGTGGCGGCCGAGCCGAAGGTGCCAGCGACGCCGGCGACATCGGGGGCCCGCTCCACTCGGTACGATGCCTCATCGGTGGCGTTATCGATCCAGGTCAAGTCTACCGTTGCAGAGCTGATTGACACTCCCTGCAGGTTGGTCGGCGCCAGCGGAAGCGGCAGCGTCGTCGCGTTCGCCTCATTCGTATACGCCGACGCGCCAACCGCGTTGTATGCGCGAACCCGATACCAGTAACGAGTACCGTAGGCAAGACCAGTGTTGGTGTACGTCCGGATGTTGACCCCCACCGACGTGATCTGGACATAGGCGCCGGGAACACCCGCCACGTCGGGTGCGCGTTCGATACGAAATCCGAGCTCGTCGGCGGAGTTGTCGCTCCATGCCAGGTCGATCCGAACGCCCGATATCGTCGTTGCGGTCAACGCCGATGCCGGAATCGGTGGCGCAAGCGTCGTCGCGCTCGACTCGTTTGAATATGCGGATGTTCCGACGGCGTTGTAGGCGACCACGCGGTACCAGTAGCGCGTTCCCACCTGAAGGCCGGTGTTGCTGTATGTCCTGACGTTCGCGGCGACCGATGCGACGAGCGCATACGTGCCTGGTGCGCCGCCGACGTCTGGCGCGCGCTCGACACGGAAACCCTGCTCTTCAGTGCCGGAGTTGTCGGTCCACGCGAGGTCGATCCGCGTACCGCTGTTGGCCGTCGCCGTCAACGCGGTTGGTGCCGCTGGCGCTGCGATGATCGCGCTGGACTGGTTCGAGTATACCGAATTTCCAGCCGTGTTGTAGGCGCGCACTCGATACCAGTAGCGGGTGTCGATCACCAGACCGGTGTTGCTGTAACTCCGCACGTTCGCACCGACCGAGGCGATCTGGGCGAATGCTCCGGGGACGCCGCCTGCGTCCGGCGCGCGCTCGACCCGGAAACCCTGTTCATCGCTCGCGTTGTCCAGCCACGTGAGATCGATGCGCGTTCCCTGGTAGGACACGGCGAGCAGATTTGATGGCGCTACCGGCGGGGTGAGCGACGTTACCGTTCCCGCCGAAAGTTCCGTCCTGTAGATGGTGCGCTTGGCCCACGCCTCGGCATTCGACGTGCCGACGATCGTTCCATAGTTGCCCTTCAGCACATCGTCATACGCGACGATGAGCTTCCACTTGACGGCCTCCTCGGCGGGACTGAGGTTCACCGGCATGTTCATGGTGGGGTAACCGATATAATAGAAGAGGTTCCATGCTCGAGTGACCGACGCCGCGCGCACGAGCGCGCCGGTGGATCGATGGTCCGCGTGGTCGCCTTCGTTCGGCGTGTCCCAATCGAGCGTGTGAACGCCGACATTCGCGTCCGCCTGTCCCGTGGTCTCGAAGACCACCAGCGCGCGGATCGTCGAGCTCAGATCCCCCCACGAGCTGTACGTCGCGCTCGCGTTCACCGCGGTCAAGCTTGCGATGCTTCCGTTTCGCAACAAGTCGAGGCTGCCCGACCCGTAACCCCGGCCATCCGAGTTGCCGTCCGGGAGCCGCAGATAATAGTTGACGGTGTTGGCCTTGGTGCACCGGCGGATCACGTGCGCGTTGTGCGTCTGGTTCGCGCAGGTCCATGCCCCCGCCACGGTCATCGAGTCGACAGAGGCGTTGGCGCCCGCCTCGCGAGCCGTCCAATACGCGGTACCGGGGTCACCGCTCTCGCCAGCGGTGGTATACACCAGCACGACCTTGGTCGCCGTCTGCGCGCTCGACGCCACACGGTTCCCGAAGAACAGCTGCCAGTCGTCCTGGTGGGCGCCGAGGTAGACCTCGACCGGATAGGTGCTGACCGGCGGCAGCGGCGTCTGCGCGGCCGCCTCGTTGGAGTACGCCGAGGTTCCAACCGCGCTGTACGAACGCACGCGATACCAGTAGCGGGTGTTATTCACCAACCCGGTATTCGAATAGACGACGACGTTAGGCCCGACGGTCGCGATCTCGGCGTACGTCCCGGCGACGCCGGCCACGTCCGGCGCCCGCTCGATGCGGAAGCCGGTTTCGTCTGACGCGTTGTCTGCCCAGGTGAGGTCGATTCGCGTCGCACTGAATGGGGTCCCGGCCAGCGTCGCCGGCGCGGCGGGAGCCGTCAGAATCGCGCTCAGCTCGTTGGAGTAGCTCGACGGGCCGACGACGTTGTATGCACGCACGCGAAACCAGTAGCGCGTGTTGCCAACGACGTCGGTGCTCGAATACGCATTGACGTTCGATGGCAGCGTCGCAACCTGGGCATACGTCCCGGCGACTCCCGCGACATCCGGCGCACGCTCGACGTAGAAACCGGCTTCGTCGATGGCGTTGTCCGTCCACGTCAGGTCGAACCGTGTCCCATTTACCGCCGTCGCCTGCAACGCTGTTGGTGCCACCGGTACAGTGGTGGGCGGGGGCGGCGGATCGCCTGTGGACCACTCGGTGCGGAATATTGTCCGATCGCGCCACTCCTCGGCGTGCGACGTACCGATGATCGTTCCGTAGTCGGCTTTCAGGACGTTGTCATAGGCGACGATGAGCTTCCACTTGGTATCGCGTTGCGCCTGCGTGAGATTGATCGGTTGGAATAAACTCGGATATCCGACGTACCAGAAAATATTCCACGGACGACCAACCGAGGCCGCCCTGACCATCTCTCCGGTCGTCATATGATCCGGATGATCTCCGTCGTTGTTCTCGAGGAGATAGTCGTTCACGTGGAAGGCGAGTGTCGGATCCGTGAAACTCCCCGCCTCGACGGACGCGAGCGCCCGGAACGTCGTTACCAGGTCGGTCCACGAGGTATACGTTGCGCTGCCATCGACGGCGCTCAGGCTGGCGATAGCGCCGCTGCGCAGGCGCATGAGACTGGCGAACAGCGGCGAGAATCCGCGCCCGTCGCCATTGCCGTCTGGAAGCCGCATGTAGTAGCTGACGACATTTTGCTTGGCGCAGCGCTGGATCGTGTGCGCGTTCACGGTCTGAACCGCGCAGCTCCACGCCCCCGCCGGAGTCATGGAATCGATCGATGCCTGGGCGGCACGCTCACGCGCCTGCCAGTAGCCCTGCGAGATCGGCGCGCCGGCATCGCCAGCGGTCGTGTAGACGAACACGATTTTGCCGGCCGTTGGCACCGCGAGCGCAGCGCGATCGCCAAGGAACAGTTGCCAGTCGTCCTGGTGCGCCTGGACGAAGAATTCGATTGGGAATGGGGTCCCCGTCGCATTGACCGCAAGCTCAGGCCCAGTCACCGGTCTGGATTCCCGGTTTGCGTCACCGGGTCGAAGCGCGCGAGATCCGTCGCACGCGCCGATCGCGTAGAGGGCGACCGCGACGCCAATGAGGCGACGCGCAGAACGAGATGCGGTGGTGCCCGATTCCTGATGACGCATGATGACGTGGCCGACCGGGGGGATTTGTTCGTCGACTTCGGGGAGTGCCTACGAAGCCGCACGGCAACTCCCACACCGGCGATTCGCTTGCGATCACCCGGTTCAAAAGGGGGAGCCAAAGCAATGTCTGGCAACAGCTTCAAGGAAACGTGACGAATTCTGCGCTGGGGTCGGCGCGACGAGTTGTGGGAACCTCGCAGCAACTTGTCGCGTCAAAGAGCCGCAGCGTGGGGCTTGGCCAACGTGGTACTCGCCGCGCTCGGCGGCCGAGGAATCACCAGGTGGCCCCGTCGGTCCACAGGCTGAAATCCGATCGAACGGCGTGGGAGCAGCGCAGCGATCCCCGCCAGCCACGCCTCGAACTCGAGATTCGTCATCTCCGAATGATCGAGTAGACGAGGCAACTGGAAGCGATCCGTCGTGCGCTGCGCCATGCCCGCTTCACAGGTCGTCGCCGACACGACCCCCTCCTCCTCGAGCCAGGCCCCGAACTCCGGCATGCACACGCCGCTCGGGTAGCAGAAGTGCACGGGCGTCCGGCCGACATAGTCGACGATGCGCTGCCGGTTGTCGGAGATTTCGCTTGCATACGACCGGCGCTCGAGTGGGGAGCAATGGCGATGCGTGTGGAGCTGGAAGTCGACACCGGCGCCGGCGAGCTCTCGCACTTCCGACGGGTTCATGATGTGCAGCAATCGCGTGCGCCTGATCTCGCCGTAGTCGGCACCAAGGGCGTCGGCGAGGTCCTCCGCGAGCTGGTCTTTTTCCAGTGCAGACAGCGCCTCGTCCTGCGCATGGAGCACGACCGTGTTTTGCGAGCGCCGTCGTGCTTCCGCCGACCGCGTATCGATCGTCAGGCCGTTAGGCAGCTCGGCCACGGTTCCCCGACGCTTCCACAGCAGGTAGGAGATCACGAGCGGGAAAACCGGCAGGTTTCGGTCGCAGTAGTAGGTCGTCAGGTACACGGTCGCGGGCAGCCCGGCGCGTTCGAGTACCGGCCAGGCACGCTTGTAGAAATCAAAGTTCCCGTCGTCGAACGTGATCGCGACGCTGCGTCGAGGGAGCGTGCCGGCGTAAAGGCGCTGGACGGCTTCGCTGAGGGGCAACACGGTGTAACCGCCGCGGTTCAGGAGCTCGAGTCGGGACGCGAACATGTCCTGACTCATGTACAATCCCGGCGCCCACTGATGCTCGTCGTCCATGCTGATGCCATGATAGCAGAGAATCAGCAGCTGACGACCGCGCCACGCGCTGTCCCGCGTGACGCGAAACACGCCGATGTCCTGCGACGCACGCAGGACGGAAAGTTTCAGCCCTCGGAGCACGGTCAGCCCTGGCGCGAGCGAGCGAGTACCCGCGAGACGAATGATGACGTCGAGCTGACGAGGCGCGCCGCGCTCGCATGGAGTGCTCTCGGTTCGAATGACCATTCGGCGCCGACCTGCACCACGCGCCCGGAGAAGTAGCGCTTGAAATCTGAAATTCCGCCGAGCGGGTCGGCGCTCTGGTGATTCCCGACGGTGATGCCGCCAAAATCGAAATGGCGTGCCCCGCCCCGCTTCGCCCAGCGCATCAGGTCCCAGACGACCGGGTACATCAGCGGCATGCGGAGGTCCGTGTCGCGCGTCGACGCCGCCCGCGAGTAATGAACATGGTCCCCGTGCGCGCACCCCCACGCGAAGGCGAGCAGTGCCGCGGGACCGTCGATGTCAGTCCGATACAGGCCGACGAGCCTGGAAGCGCCGGGCTCCGCGGCGCCTAACGCGACGATCGTCGACCAGTCCGGCGGATCGTAGGATCCGCCAGTGCGCGCGTAGGTTTCCCGGGAGAGAGCGTCGAGGCGCTCGAAATACACCGCGTCCTCGATCAGCCTGACGTGAACGGGATTCTTTTCCGCCGCGCGAATGTGTCTGCGCGCTGTTGCATGCAGGGCGGCGAAGATCGAGGCCTCGTCTCCATCGAGGGAGATGATGAGCGTGTGCTCATACGACCGAGCGGACGCGACCCGGGACAGGCCGAGTTCGACCGCATGCCGCTCGAGGGAGGCGCGCTCCTCGGCGTCGATCGCAAACGTCTCGACATGAAGGCGGAGCACGCGACGCCGCCGGCGAGCGACGGCGATCAACGCCCGCAGCATCAGCTTGTGCGCTGCGACGGGCACCCCAGGACCAAAGCGCTCGCAGCGGACGATCAGATGCCCCGGCAGGGACCGGCTGCCCGAAGCATGCAGTGCGACAGCGCCGCAGGGTCTCCCCTGCGCATCGGCGATCGCCAGGAATCCGCCGCGCGCGGCGCTCGGATACAACTTCGCCCACGCCGCCCGGTGCGGTAACGGGAGAGTTCGCCCCCCAACGGCGAGGGCGTGCTCCCACTGTTCCCTCGCCGGCGAGAGCGCCGGCATGAGGGAGATGGAGAAACCTTCGCCGTGCCACCTACCCGCTGTTCGGGAGGATCCTGTTTCCTGCATCACCTCGGTCCGTCCGTTCAAGTACCCTCGCTGCTCCGGGACGCGTCCGACTCGCTGGCCCCGTCTGAGGCACGGCCCATACCACCCACACCGCGCCCGCCCCGCGCCGGTACACGGGCAATAGCCCGCTCGAGCGACGTTTTTTCCTGGAACGCTGTCGCTTCCCTGCACCGCTGCAATGAACAGTTGTGGATCGGTCGCCACAGAAGTCGGGTAGTGAGCGAGCCCTCGCGTGCCCGGACTTGGCTCAGAAGCTGCGCACCGACGAGGAATGCCAGACGAATTTCTGCGCGGCCCGGGAGTTCCGGGGATGGTCAGCGTCGTGATCCCCACGTACAATCGCGCCGGAATCGTGCGCGCGTCGATCGACAGCGTTCTCAGACAGACCTACTCGAACGTGGAGATCATCGTCGTCGACGATGGCTCGAGCGACGACACGCGTGAGACGGTGGAGAGCTACGGCGCGCCTGTCCGGTACATTTACCAGCCGAACAGCGGCGTATCCGCCGCGCGAAATCTCGGCTTCACCCACGCCCGGGGAGAATTCATCGCGCTCCTCGACTCCGACGACCAGTTTCTTCCCTGGAAGCTGGAGGCACAGGTAGGGGTTCTTCTCGCCTACCCTCGGGTCGGCATGGTGTGGACGGACATGACCGCAGTCGACGAGCGTGGCGCCGTCGTCGAAGAGAATTATCTGCGAACGTTCTACGATGCGCATCAGCTCGCGCGGGTCGAAGAGGTCTTCGAGGTCGCCGGACCGATCGAGCGATTTTCCCCGACGACGCCGAGCGCTCTCGCTGGGCGTCCCGTCTATCGCGGCGACATCTTCTCGCAGATGCTTCTTGGCAATCTCGTGCACACCTCCACGGTGCTGCTGCGGCGGGAGCGCTTGCGAAACGTCGTCGGATTCGACGTCGCGCTCAAGCACAGCGGGGAGGACTACGAGTTTCACCTGCGCACGTGCAGCCACGGTCCCGTCGCCTTCATCGATGCATCCGCGCTGCTCTATCGAGTCGGGGCATCCGATCAGCTCACTGCTCCGCACCTCGGAATCCATCGCGCGCGCAACAACCTGACGACCGTTCTGCGCTGGCTGGAACTTGGGGGCGACCGGATCGCCCTGTCCGCGGCACAGCTCCAGTTCCGCATGGCCCAGGCGTATGGATGGGTCGGCGAAGCAGAGCTCGAGTACGGGGACCGGCGGCTTGCCCGGGTGAACCTGTGGAAGAGCCTTCGGTACCGGCTGCGACACAATCGAGCCGCGTTGCTGCTCCTCTTCGCGATCCTTCCGTCTGCGGCGCTACCGGCGGCCCGGCACCTCAAGCGGAGAGCGCGGCGCGCGACGAGTGGCAGCCGTGCCTGACGCCAAGCCGCGCAGCGCGGCACGAGTCCGTGCCTAACGCGAGCTCCAGGCGGTCCGGAGCAGTCGCAGCTGGCGGACGACTGTGTCGCGGTGAAGCGCGAACGCCCATCCGACGAACGCCGCTGCTCCCACCACACACTCGAGCGTGAGCCGGACAACGGCCGGCCAGTCGCCCGGTAGCGCGATCGACAAGAGGTAGACGGATACCGCCATGGCGATCGAGGCCGAAATCGCCGGGAGCAGTGTTCGCGTACCCTCGGCCGCGTCAAGCTGCAACAGCCGCAGTGCGAGGACCTCAGCGTACACCCACACGAGCGTGAAGGCGATTCCGCTTGCCGCGGCAACGCCGACGATGCCGAAGCGAACGCCAACGAACACTCCGCCAACCGTCAGCACGCTCGTCATCGTCGTGATCCGGAGATTCAGGTCGACGCGCCCGAGCGCGTTGAACAGCGCGCTGACCAGGCCGAGGTGAAACGCGAGGGGCGTCACGATGGCAGCGATCTGCAATGGACGTACGACGGCGGTCCATTGCGAACCGAGGACCGTCGGCACGAGCAGGTCGGCGGTCACGATGAGACCGAAGCAGGCCGGAAGCGCGATCGCCATCGTGCCGAGTGACAGACCGAGGAAGTAGCGCCGCAGTGCCGGCTTGTCGTCGCGCAACCGTGCGAAGGTCGGGTACGCGACAGGCTCGAATGCGCTGCCCAGCTTCTCGAGGGGCAGTCGCGCGAGCGCCGTCGCCATCACGTACAATCCGACCATGCGTGTCCCGAGCAGCGCACCGACGAGCGCAACATCGATGTTGCCGCGGGCATAGTTGAGGATGCGATCCGCTGTCAGGACTCCGCCGAACCGGAGCAGCTTTCCCACCTGAGTATCAGGGCCGGGTAGCCGGGGCCGCGTTGGCTCCGCCCACATCAGCATGACCGTGAACGCGCCTTTCCCCACCAGGTACCCCACAACCAGCGCCCAATGCGACTGGAGGACGAAGGCGCCGCCTAACGTGACGCCGGCCGTGACGAGACCGCGCACGAACTGGGCACGGGCGACGAGGCCGAACGCCAGGCGCCGATGCAGCATGCTGTAGGGAACGTTCGCCGCGGTGGTAAGGAGAACTCCAAAGGCGAGTGTGCGAACGATCGGCACGATGCGTGGGTCGTTCTGGATGTCCGCCCACAGCGGAGCGCTCAACGCAAGGAGAATTGCCGCCGCGAGTCCGAGCAGGCAGGTGGCACCCATCGTCGCTTCGATGTCGCGCTTGGTGGGGTTGCGGGTCTGCACGAGCGCGGAGCCCAGCCCCAGGTCTGTGACGACCTCGAGAAAACCGGTGAGAACGGTCGCGAGGGCCACGAGTCCGTAGTCTTCCGGAGCAAGCAGCCTCGCGATGAAGAGGGTAGACGCCCACGTGAACAGCTGCGCCGCCCAGCGCACACCCCCCAGCCAGACAAGCCCGCGGACCACCGTTCCGCCAAGCGGTGCGTCGGGTGCGTGCGCGCCAGTGAGATCAATACCGATCGACGATGTCGCGCTTTCAGCCACGAGACACACCCGCCGCTGGCGGATCATCGCCGCTCTCTCCGATAGTGACGGCGTCCATCGTCGCGGCGCTGCCGCTCGAGAGGATCGGCATCGCGACCTTTGCCGGATTTCCGAGGATCACCTTGTTGGCCGGAAAGCTTCGCATGCAGACGGCCGCGGCACCGACCACCGAGTTCTCACCGATCACGGTTCCTGGCAGGAGCACGGCTCCGGCGGCGATCCAGACGTTCGCTCCGATCTCAACCGGGGCCACTCGGATCGGCGCATCGGCAGAACGCCGATCGGCGCGAGTGCTGTGAAAATCGGTGTCACGCACGCTCGCGTCCGCGAGAATGCAGTCGCGCCCGACGCGGATTTCCCGCGCGCAGGCGAATCGTGTCCCGCTCATCATGACGTTGTCGTCGACCACCATCCGGGCGTCGCGGTCGTACGTCCAGACGTTCACGCGGCCCCAGACGGCGACCTTGTCACCGAACACCACCTCGCCTGGGCCGCGAACGCTGAGCGTGCCGAAGATAGCGAGTCTCCGTCCCGCGCGGAAACGCCGGCCAGTCAACCGGATCAAAACCGGATAGAGCTTGCCTTTCATCAGCGCGAGCCCATACGCGATCGCGCGACCGGGTTCGCGCAGTGCTTTCGTGACGAGCGCACCGCGCGACCGACGAGTCGCGACGTCAGGCGCGACAATCGAGAGGTCAGACATGCGTTGTGATCCCTTCCCCGATTCGCGACGGAGTGCCGGTGGACGCCGGCACGGCGGGGGCGGCCGCGGGAGTCCAGACATCGGATGCGTTCTGCCGCCAACGAAACACGGCGGCGAAGATGGCCAGATGAATGAGCACGAACGCCGACGCAAACGACAAGATCGGGATTCGCACGAAGAGGCCGGCAGTCCCGAGCAGGTAGACGCCGAGCTGTGCGAAGAACAATGCGCCATAGAACGGTCCGCCCAGGACGCCGCTGACGACGAGCATCCCGACGAGAGCGAAGGGAGTGATCAGGCGCAACACCTTGTGGGACACGTAACGTGCGAAGAGAGGATTGCGCAGGGGTGACAGCAGACCGGGTGTCGTGATCAGCAGCTGGATATTTCCAACCATCGTCCGGCGCTTGCGTCGGAATTCGGCGGTCTCATCGTTCGCCGCCGTATCGAATGCGAGCGCGTTCTCGGCCATCACGATTCGCTTGCCCTGCATCCCGATCGCCAGCGGCAGATACACGTCGTCGAGAATCAGGCCGGGCGGAATCAGCGTGGTCAACGCGCGCCGCACGGCGTAGATCGCACCCGTTGCACCAACGACGGATCCGCTTCGGCTCTCCCAGGCACGAAGCCGACTTTCCATTCCCCAATAGAGACGGATGCCTTCGACGGCCGCGCGTTGCGCTCGCTCGACCACGAGCCGGCCCGTCACCGCTCCGACCTCGGGATCATTGAACGGCGCGACGAGCGCGCGCACCGCGTTGGGGGCGAAACGCTGGCGCGCATCGGCGAACACGATGACTTCAGCGGCGCGCGCCTCGGCGATCCCGGAGTTGATCGCGCCCGCCTTGCCGCCCACTGACGAGGTCCGCACGAGGCGAACCCGATTCGTGTCTCGCGCGATCGACTCGACGATCGCGTCGGTGCCGTCGGTGGTTCCGTTGCAAACCACGAGGACGTCGATGCAATCGGCCGGATAGTCCTGGCCGAGCAGATTCTCGATTCGCCGCGCGATCAGCGTCGCCTCGTTGCGAACAGCGAGAACGACCACGACCGACGGCTGGAATGCGCCGTCGTCCGTGCAGATCGGTCGAGGGCGAAATCGCGCCTGTAACGCGACAAACAGGGGGTAGCCGACGTAGCACCACACGACGGCTGCTCCCAATAACCAGTATGCGATTGTCACAGGCAGAGGATGAAGTACACGGCACGGTGATGAGCACGGCCGGGGTAGGCATGGTTTGTACCGGCCTCTGAAAGCCCGAACTCTCGACTTCCGCGGGCATAGTGGCTCTGTGAGCAGCGAGTCACTGCATCAGGGCATGCTCGCGACGCGACAGGTGTGGCGCGGCGTCCACGGTTGGCACGGCCTTCCTAACGGCGATTGGCGCTACGCTCTCCAATGCAGGCTCCAGCGCGCTCGCGGCATCCGGCACGACTGTAGCGCAGCGACCGGTGCAGTATCCACCTCTCATCGCCCAGCGCCTTTGGCAACGTCAATACGATCGATGAACGCCGTCAACGTCCTCCACCTCACCGATTCGCCGTTCTTTGGAGGACCGGAGCGGCAGATTCTTGGACTCGCGCGAACGCTTCCTCCGCACGTGCATACGAAAGTACTCTGCTTCCGAGAGCACGCTTCCTGCCTTCCTTTTCTCAAGGAGCTCGAGTCCGTCGGCGTAGCGTCGGAGATGCTGGAACACGCGACGCCCTTGTATCCAAAGATGGTGGCGGAAGTTCGCCGCCGGCTTCAGACGCACGCCGCCAACCTTCTGGTCTGCCACGGCTACAAGGCCGACATCCTTGGGCTCATCGCTGCGCGCATCACGGGGACGCCGGTTGTCTCGGTCTCGCGAGGCTGGACAGCGCATACGAGAAAGGTTCGCCTCAACGAGGCGCTGGACCGGAAGTCCCTTCGATTCATGGACGCGGTAGTTTGCGTCTCGGAGGGCCAGGCCGAGAAAGTACGCCGCGCGGGGATTCCGGCGCAGCGTGTGCGCGTCATCCGCAATGCGATCGATCACGAGCGATTCAGGAATCGCGGGCAGGGCCGCCGCGAGGTGGTCCGCGAGTTCTTTCCTGAAGGCCTCGACAACCTGGTCATCGCCGTCGGGCGCCTCAGCCCCGAGAAAGGGTTCGACCACTTCATCGCGGCAGCGGGGCTGGTACTCAGCGAGCTGCCCCGAACGGGATTTCTGCTCATTGGAGAGGGCCCATCGCGCGCCACGCTCGAGCAGCAAATCGCGTCCGCGGGTGCACGTGGGCGCATCGTCCTGACGGGTTTTCGGAACGACGTCGACGAGATGATTCTTCACGCAGACGTTCTCGCCCAGTCATCGCACACCGAGGGGCTGCCTAACGTGGTGCTCGAAGCCTGCGCAGCCGGAGTGCCGGTCGTAGCCACCGCCGTTGGGGGAACCCCGGAAGTGGTGTGCGACGGAACGAGCGGCTACCTTGTGGCGCCCGGCGACTCGCGTTCGCTCGCCAATCGCTTGCTCGAACTACTCCGATCGCCCGACCAGCGCGCGCGGATGGGCGCGGCCGGGCGCGAATTCGTTCGGACGCACTTTTCCTTCGCCCAACAATCGGCCGAGTACCAGCGACTCTTCGCCGAAATCGCCACCCCCCGATGACCAGCGAGCTTCAGCGTGGCGACTCCGGCGAGAATTCGAAACAATGACCGCGTCGACTGCGC
Organism: Gemmatimonadaceae bacterium; assembly: GCA_031359795.1. Classification (GTDB taxonomy): domain Bacteria; phylum Gemmatimonadota; class Gemmatimonadetes; order Gemmatimonadales; family Gemmatimonadaceae; genus JABFXC01. Next base: position 12,582 of record JANMAM010000069.1, on the reverse strand, counting down.
TTGCCGAGTATCACTTGTCGGAACTGCGGATCGCACAGGATCCGTCGGCGCCGGGCCACCTGCTTCCCCCGATTCCGCGCTCGTGCCGCGCGGTGCTCGATGTTGGCTGTGGGGCCGGCCAGACGCTGATCGCGAGCGACCTGCCCGACAGCGTGTTCGCATGCGGCGTCGACCCACAGGTCGATGCGCTCGCCCTGGGCCGTACGCTCACCGACCGCGTGCAATTCATCGCGTCGATGGGTGAGACGCTTCCGTTTGCGTCTGGCACGTTTGACTTCGTGTTGTCGCGCGTTGCGCTGCCGTACACTCACGTTCCGACCGCTGCGGAAGAAATGGCTCGCGTCCTGGCGCCAGGGGGGCGTCTGTGGTTGACTCTGCATCCGGTCTCGATGGCGATGAGTTCTCTCCGCAAGGCACTTACGGCTGGGAGCGCACGTCGTACGATTTTCGCGCTCTACGTCCTGACGAATGCCCTGCTCCTTCACCTGTTCCGGCGCCAGGTTGCGTTTCCGATCGGGCGCCGCCGTTATGAATCCGTGCAGACCGATCGCGGCATGACGCTGGCGCTGCGCGCTGCGGGGCTGACCGACATCACGATCACCCGAAATCGGTTCTACATCGTCTCGGCGATCAAGCCTGCCGCTTGAATTGCCGGGCGCCCGTCGCGGCCGCCTCCTCCCAGATGCGTTCGAGTCGGGCCGCGAGCCCGTCCCAGGCGTAGCGGGCGCGCGCGACGCTGAGGGCGTGTGCGGCGAACGAGGCCGCACGATCGGGCTGCAAGATCGCCTCGACCAGGGCAGTCGCCATGTCGTTCACATCATCGACGTTGACGATGTCGCGGCCGTTCACGAACGCCAGCCCCTCGCTTCCGATCCGTGTCGACACCACGGGCACGCCTGACGCCGCTGCTTCGAGAATCTTGAGCCTGGACCCGCCGCCAATGCGGAGAGGGACGGCCATGACACTCGCCCGCGCGAGGAAGGGACGCACGTCAGGTACATTGGCGTGCACGGTCACTCCCTCGACCGTTCCGGCGAGCCGAGCCAGTGACGGGGACGGATTTCGACCGACGATGTCGAGTACGGCGTCCGGAATCGACTTCCGCACGCCCGGGAGGATGTGCCTGATCAACAGCTCGAGGCTATCGATGTTGGGCCGCCAGTCAAGGCTTCCCAGAAACAGGATGCGAGCCCGGTCGGGTTTTCGTGCGCCGGCCACGGACTCGAAGAAATCCAGGTCGACCCCGTTGTCGACGACGTCAACGCGAGCAATGCCAAATCGCCTCGTGAACAGCGCCGCGTCCTCCTCCGTCACCGCGACAACGCGCGTGGCCTGCGCGAGAGCGTACGCCTCAAAGCGCTCGTACTTGCGCCACTGATGCCTGATGTAGCCCCGCTTGACTGGATGACGTTCGGTCTCGTAGAGCCGCTGCCAGATGAGCGATTCGACGTTGTGTGCCATGATCACGGTACGCGCGTCGCGCCTCCGGAGTACGTCAGCATACGAAAGTGTTTCAATTTGCCATGCATCGATCCGCTCCGTCGCGGCGAGCGTCAGCACCGCCTGTCGGACGAGCGGGCTGTTGTGCGCGGCGATGGAAAACGGGAGCGGCGACAGCACGTTGCGCAGCAGCTGCGCGTAGAATCCGACGCCGCTTTTCTCTGCTGCGTGGTCCGCGGTGATGATCGTGCGGATTCCGTGATCGGCGTAGAAGCTCGCCGCTGCGTCGCTCTCCGCACGGTCCGCGACGCCGCGGCAGATGTAGGTGATCTCGTGCCGGCGGGCGAGCGGCAGCAGAAGATTGAGCGTTCGTATACGATTGCCAGCGTTCGCGGGATACCCCAATCCTTCGTTGACGATCGCAATGCGCATCGATGGTCGTGTGAGCGTTATCCGGGACGGCCGTCAGAATACGTCTGAACCGAGAAGAGAAGAAGAGAATTACATTCCGCCCGCCCGAATGCCAACGGCGTGAGTCGCCGACGCTCGCACCCGGGTGGGGTCGCGAGCCCGCCTCCTGGTGACGGACGCACCCGGCGCAGACGCTTGTAGGCGTGGCGCCACAGATCGAACCCGATAGTAGAGCCTGCGCCACACGCCGTCCGATCCCAACAGCGCGGTGCGGTTGGCCAGGCGCGCTAACGCCATGCGGCGTAGCCGCTTGCGGTCGTTTGTCGGGTTGTCGCGCCAAGGGCCCGCGTAGCACGCATGGTGCTAGTACACGCGGGAAGTTCGCCCCGCGCCACGGGGCGTATCGCCCTGACCCGAGAGCCCCGCTTGCACGCAGCTCTGCCCCGACCCGTCGGTTCACCACGGACCAGAATAGTCAGAGTCGCGTACTGCATCGACACGATGCAGGTCGGCGGCACAGAGCTCAACGCGCTTCGTACCGCCGAGCGACTCGACCGATCGCGGTTCGCGTTGACCGTGGTTTCGCTGCAGCCTGATGGGCCACTTGCCGAACGGTATCGAGCCGCGCGAATTCCCGTGCGCGGCTTTCCGCTCGAGAGCCTGTACGCGGCGAGCACCGTAAGGCAGGGATGGAAGCTCGCGTCGTGGCTCCGAGACGAGCGCATCGACATTCTGCATTGCCACGATCTGTACGCGAACATCTTCGGCGCTCCATCGGGGCGCGTTGCCGGTCTGCGCGCGGTGATCACGAGCCGGCGCTGGACGCATCCGCTACGCACGCGCGCCCTCGAGATCGCGAATCGCGCGGCATACCGGGTCGGGCACCGCGTGCTGGTGAACAGTGCCGCGGTCGCCGAGGCTGTCACGAGCATCGACAGAGTGTCGATGCGCCGTGTCCTGATCGTACCGAATTTCGTCGATGCCGCCGCGTTCGACGACATGCCGGCTCCGGCGAGGACGCACATCAGGGCGGAACTCGGGGTTCCCGCCGACGCGGAGATCGTTGGATGCATCGCCAGACTGGCGCCGGTGAAGGATCACGCGACGCTGTTGCGCGCGCTTCGCCTGCTCGCCGAACGCCGGCCGATGCTTCATTTCGTCTTCATTGGCGACGGTGAGTGCCGAGCGTCCCTCGAGCAACTCGCCGACCAGCTCATGCTTCGCGACCGGGTGCACTTCGCGGGCTTCCGTCCTCAGGAGCCAAATCACAACCGTCTCTTCGACATCTCGGTGCTCGCATCGACGAGTGAAGGATTTCCGAACTCTCTTGTCGAGGCGATGGCGGCTGGGCGCCCTGTCGTTGCGACGGAAGCCGGCGGAAATCGCGACGCAGTGCGTCCGGAGACCGGGGTCCTCGTTCCGGTGGGCAACGCCGAGCGATTCGCCGACGCACTCGACAGGCTGCTCGCCGACCGCACGCTCCGACAGCGGATGGGTACGGCCGCACAAGCGGTCGCGAGATCGGAATATCACGCTGACTCGGTCCTGCCGCGCCTCGAAGCGATCTACCGCCGCCTCGCCGGAGTGCCTGAGTGAGCGCGCATCTCAGCGGCCGCCGGAGCGCCATCGCGCGCCGGGAGCTGGTTGGCACTTCGGCGTCAACGCCGCCGAATGTGCTTCGCAGGGTCGTGGGGGCACTGCCCGCGGCGGGTCGCGTCAACTGGACGCTGCCACTCGTGGGCTTGCTGCTCTACACGGTCGTGTTCACCTCGGTGCGCGCGCCGTTCGGCGACGTGGCGATCGGACTCGCGCTCATCGGCATGCTGTTGGCGCCGAAGCGATTTCGCTTTCCCGGTCCGCTCGCTGTCCTCGCGCTGTTCATCGTCTGGGTGCTCGCAACGTCGCTGCAGACCGAATACCCTGATTGGTTCGGCGTCCGGTGGCTGGATCTGGTCAAGCTCTGGCTGATTGCACTCGTTGCGTACAATGCCCTGCGGACGCGAGCCCAGGTTCGCGTGTACATGATCTTCTTCCTCGGCTGCTTCGCGTTGTTTCCGATTCGGGGAACGCTCGTTACGTACTTCCTGCTTCACGAGTTCGACAACGAAGGGCGCGCAGCGTGGATACAGCTGTACAGCAATCCGAACGATCTCGCCAGCATGGCGCTGCTTCAGCTGTCGATGGCGGCGGCGCTGTTGACCACGGAGCGGAAGACGTGGGTGCGCTTGTGCGCGATCGGCGGCATGGTCGTCGTGCCATTCCTCATTCTCCTCACGCAGTCCCGCGGCGTTTTCCTCGGGCTGCTCGCGTTCATCGCCATCGCTTTCACCGCGCAGCGTCGCAAGCTCCGGGTCGCGGTCAGGGTGGCTGCTGCGTTGGCAATCCTGGTCGCGGTGACACCCTCCGGCGTCTGGAATCGCCTGGAGCGGCTCACGCGCGCGACGAGTACCGACGACCTCGCGCAGGTCGACGGCGCGGAGGGGTCGGCATTCGAGCGATACGAGATATGGCGCGTCGCGGCAGCGATCATCGCGGACCATCCTGTCGCGGGGGTCGGCTTCAATGCGTACAAGCCAGCCCACTTCGAGTACGCGGCGAATCCGAAGTTCTACCAGAACATTCGTGCCCTTCGGGACACGCACAGCCTGTATCTGAATGTCACCGCCGAGACAGGTTTTGTCGGATTGTTTCTGTACCTGGCATACTTCGCGGCTCTTGTAATCCCAGTAGACCGCATTCGCCGACGGCTGAAGGCGCGACACCCGGACGCGGCGCGTCAGTTGATCCTGCTCGAGGCTGGCATGCTCGGTTTCATGGTCGCATGCATCTTCGGCTCGCTCGCATACCTCCCCCACCTGCATCTGCACCTCGCGTTGACGTATTCGCTGGCTCTGGCGCACCGGTCGGAGCTCGCGGAAGGTGCCGGGTTCCCAATCCTGCCGCACTGGCCGCAACGCGGGCTGGCGGCGGTCGGCCTGACACGATCACGCGGCATGGTGCCGTTGCGACCAGCGACCGGTCCCGGGACCCTCGGCACAAGCGGAGAATGACGACATGTGTGGAATAGCGGGTTTCGCCGGCTGGGACCGATCGCCGGCAGATGCGGACGCGACGCTCAGCCGCATGTGCGGCGCGATCCAGCATCGAGGGCCCGACGACGAGGGCCACTACGTCGGCGCACGCGTCGGTCTCGGGATGCGGCGCCTCAGCATCATCGACGTCGCTGGCGGTCACCAACCGATCTCGAACGAGGCCGGGGACGTCCACGTCGTGTTCAATGGCGAGATCTACAATCACCATCCGCTGCGTGCCGAGCTTCAGGCAGCGGGCCACACCTTTGCCTCAAGGTCCGACACCGAGGTGATCGTCCACCTGTACGAGCAGCGGGGACCAGCCTTCGTGGACGCGCTCCGCGGAATGTTCGGCATCGCGCTCTGGGACGAGAAGCGCGCTCGACTCTTCCTCGCACGCGACCGCGTCGGGATCAAGCCGTTGTACTACTGGGAGACGCCGACAGGGCTCGCGTTCGGGTCCGAACTGCGCTGCTTCCTCGCCCTCGACGAGTTTCCGCGCCGGGTCAACCGGAAAGCGATCGCCCGGTACCTCGCACTCGGCTACGTCCCCGATCCGCTCTGCATCTTCGAGGGGGTGTCGAAGCTGCTTCCCGGGCACACGCTCGAGTGGGATGCGAAGACCGGAGTGACGACACGGGAGTACTGGACCCCGGTTCGTCCCGAGGACACTCGTCTCGACGAACGCACCGCAACCGAGGAGCTTCGGCGCCTGCTGCGGAGCGAGGTCGAATCGCACCTCGAGTCCGAGGTGCCGCTCGGTGCGTTCCTGTCTGGGGGGGTGGATTCCTCGACGGTCGTCGCACTGATGGCGCAGGGGATGAGTCGCCCGGTGCAAACGTTTTCGATCGGCTTCGACGATCCACGATACAACGAGGCGCCGGATGCGGCGATCGTCTCGCGAGCGTTAGGCACAGAGCACACCGAGCTGATTCTCCGGCCCGATGCCGACCGGCTGATCGAGGACGTGATCCGGGTCTTCGACGAGCCGTTCGCGGATTCGTCGGCGCTTCCGATGCTGCTCGTCTCCCAGCTCGCGCGCCGGCAGGTGACCGTCGCCCTGTCGGGCGACGGCGGCGACGAGCTGTTCGGAGGCTATACGCGTTATGCCGAGGTGCTGCGCCAGACGGGCATTCAGTCGGATTCGATCCGTGCGGCGATCGGCGGGTTGGCGCGACGGCTGCCCCAGTCCGCGCGCGGGCGCAACCGGCTGCTCGATCTGGCACGATCGACCCGGGGACGGTACACGGCGACAGTGGCGACGCCACTCGAAGCTCGCGACGGCGGCGTCGCCCGAGTCGATCTCGGACTCGATGACAATTTCGAAGAGCTGCTCGTTCCCCTCTTCGATCGTGCCGCGGATCGTGACTTCCCGACGCAAATGATGCTCGTCGACATCATGAGCTATCTGCCAGGAGACATTCTCACCAAGGTCGATCGCACGACGATGGCAACCTCGCTCGAGGCGCGAGTGCCGTTGCTCGGCTCGGACCTGGTGGAGTTCGCGGTGTCGGTGCCGAGCAGCCTGAAGATGCGGGACGGTACCGGGAAGTGGCTGCTTCGCAAAGCCGCGGAAGACCTTGTTCCTCCGCACGTCCTGAAGAAACCGAAGAAAGGATTCAGCGTTCCGCTCGGCGCATGGTTTCGCGACGAACTGGGCCACCGCGTCGATGCGCTGCTGAAACGTGAATCGCTGATCGATGAATACGTCGACAACGACGCGGTGCGCCGGCTCGTCCACGAGCACCGCCGCGGACGCCGCGACCACAGTGCGATGATCTGGCGCTTGATGGCGCTCGAGCTCTGGCTCGGATTCCTCGACGCAGGCGAGCTGGGAAAGCCGTCCGACGTCAGCGCGGCGCTCGCCGACGCGGTCGCATGACGCGGGAGCGACGTTACGCGATTCGACCCGGCGATGGAATTGCTCGCAGATCGCGCGGGCGAGCGTGCCTGGCGATGGCCCATCCGCACGCGGCGCCAGCGATGGCGGCGGTCCATTCCGACCAATGCGAGACGGGAAGGTCGAACGCGATCGGGACGACGCCGAGCCCGACACCGATCGTGAGGGCAAGCAACGTGATCATGAGCAGGCGCGCGTCAGACAGCGTGCGGCCGGTGACGCGATCGGAGCCCTGGCCCGACCAGAACCCCGCGAGACAGAGCGGCGCGAAGACCCACAACGCGGTGAGCCACCGCACCTCGGTGCCGAAGGAATAGTGCGGAATCGGCACGAGAAGCGCCCACATCCAGCTCGGACTCGCGGCGAGCGTCCGTTCGCGATGGCGACCGGGATGGTCGGCCGTGATGCGATAGCGGCCGTCGGCGTATTGGCCGGTCAGCGCGACAGTATCCTTCGCCGCCCCGGCGATGAAGGCGTCATCGAGACGGATCGAGGGATTGCGAAGTCCGACGGCGGCGGCTCGCGTGCGCACGCGGAAAAAAGCATTGGCACCCGTCTGGCCCAGCGCGGCGATCTCGCTGAGGCGATCCCTCGCGGCCAACATGAGGATCGGCGCCGGACCTGCCGTGGGCTCCGCCACAGTGACCATCGTGGCGAGGGGCGCGCCGTTGATCAGCTGTCGACGGACTTCATCCGTCTCGGCCAGCTGGTCGCTGTAGAGGATGGGCACAGTGCCCAGCGATGACCGTAGCACGGCTCCGGAAAAGTACGCCGGAAAGCCGAGGTCGCGCAGCTTGATCTGCGCCCACCACGGGCCCTCGGGCACGACGAGGTGTAATGACCAGGCGGTGAAGAGCTGCGTGACAAGCCACGACAGTACCGCGACCTGGCCGAGCACGATCGCGGTCACTGGCCTCGGGAACACGATCGCTCGCCAATCGAGGAAGATTCGCCATGCGACGATGCCGCCAAGGGTGTTGGCGACGATGTCCCGAGCGCTCGGGAAGCGCCCCTCGATCACGGCGTATTGCAGTGCCTCGATGCCTAACGTCGTGATCACGATCAGCAGCACAGCCCACCGCGCGCGGACTCTCAGCAGTGCCAGTCCAGCACCGATCGGCGTGAACATGAGGATGTTCAGCAGCACGTCCACCGCCGGACGCGCTCCACACCGGATGCACCAGAACGGAAGTGGTTGGCCCGGTCCGGCCGGCGAGAGTGTGATCACCGCGATGCACGCCAGTGATACGATGAGGATCACGATGCCCGCGACCGAAGCGCGACGCGACCGTCGCGCCGATCTCGCGTCGACTTCGCGAACCCGCACGGTCACGATGGCCGGCTCAACGCAGGTGTTGCGCGAGGACGGAGTATTCCGGTTCCATCTGCATCCGATCCTCCTCGCTCACGTAGCGGATTTCGGGCGTGTTCTTCTTTGGTACGATGTCCCGGGTCCAGGGCGATCCGCGTCGTGCCGCCATCTCCATGAGAATCCCATTCAGCGCCGCAGTGGAGTTCACGAAACCGGAGTTTGCGCGCGCCCACTCGAGCGGGCGAAAGGCCGCAGGGTTCGTGCGGACGGCAAGGATCGCGTCGCCGAGCCCGTCGGCCTCGAACAGCATGCCGACGCCGCCGCGTACCATGTCCGTATCCACACCACGGTGTCCGGCGTAGACGACGACCGGTGTATCGCAAAACAGCGCTTCGTACAACGCGCGGTTTGCCCCCTCCCGTCTGGACAGCAGCACGTACGCCTCGGAATCACCGACGATGCGCGCGACTTCCGGTTGGGAGATCGAGTCGAAGATGGTGCACTGATCGCGAAGACCGAATTGGTCGATCAGCTTCGTGATCCGCGCCTGGTCCCAGACGAGCGGATATCCGATCAGCGCGATCTTCAACGCGGTACCTCGCCGCTTGAGCGCGGCGGCGGCCTCGAACAGGTCGCGATGGCGCTTCCATGGGCTCCACGACGACACGACGACGACGTCGAACCGGCGCGCGCCTCGGGCGACGGTCGAGGAGAACACCTCGGGGTCGACCCAGTCCCCCGCGCCGATTCGAACCGGATGAATGTTCGACCGCAGCTCGTGAACGAACTGATAGTCCCGGTACCAGGGTGCCTGCACGATCACATCGACGTCCGACCCCGCATAGAGGAAGAACGTTGGATCCTCGTATCCCCACGAACTCGGCTCCAGCACGAAGGCGTAGCGACGCGCCAGCGCGGGAAGATCGTACATGGCCGGCAATCGTCGGAGCGGCTCGCTATAACTGAGGAGGAGTACACCCTTCTCACCGGTGGCCGGAACGTGCCGCTTCAGGACAATGAGGTTGCCTTGCCGCTGCGGATCTTCGTCGTTAGGCTCACGGAGCCGCACGCGGTGATGCAGGGCGACGCTGGCGAAGTGGGCGCGCAGTTTCGCCGCCTCAGGAGTCTCGAGAAAGGCGGTGAGCCACTTGTTGGTGCCGACGGGACGAAGTCCGGACGCTTCATCGCGGACGCCGCTATCGAGCCAACCCCGCGCGCGCGTGAGCGCTGTCTCGGAGTGGGCCATGCCGGGCCTCGATCGGAGTGCGCGCAGCCGGGCAACGATCGCCTGCCAATCGCGCCCTCGCTGGCGATACCAGGCGGAACGAATTCCCATGCCGGTGCGGTAGACCGCGCCGAGCACTCGCGACTCGAGCGCTGCATCCCTGGCGTTCATCACAGCACGCCGCCGCGCCTAACGGCAGGCAGCGATCGGGTACGCCCGCGACCGGCAGCCGGCGGAGCAAAGGGCGGGAGCTTGGGAAGATTCGGGCGTTGCACGGCTGCTAAGGTAACATGCTGAAGCCCGGGAAGACTCTGTTCATGAAAGACGACGTCGCAATCGATCTGACTGAAGTGATCCGGCCCCGGCTGCGAATCGCGCTCCTGCTGGATTCCTTCCGCCAGCCCGCGTGGGTCCATCGGGCCGTGTCCAGCGTGCTCGAGTCGGCGATCGCGGACGTTCAGGTGGTTGTCATCGCGACCGGCGCGACGGAGCCCACCGCGCAGCCGCGTGCGTCGCGGCGGCGGAGCGGGGGCACCAGTCTGCTGTTCGACCTGTACCGACGATTCGACACCTACTGGTTCAGGGACAATCGTCCGGATCCCTTTGCCGAGACCGATCTCGAGCCCCTGCTCGCGGGGATACCCCGCCTGACGGCGCCGGCAGCGCATCGGGAGAGCGCCAAGGACTCAGCCGACGTGGTCACGCAGCTCCAGAGCGAAGGCGTGGACGTCGCGCTTCGCCTCGGAGCGTTCGCGCCCCTGCGAGGCTGCTCAGGCTACACCCGCTTCGGCGTGTGGTCGTACGACGGCGACGATGACGCGGCGTCGAGCGATGGAGCCATCGCTCCAGGCTACCGCGAGGTGCTCGCCGGAGAACCGATCACCCGCTCCGCTCTCCAGATCGACGCGACCGCGAGCGCTCCTGCCCGCACCATCTACGAGTCGTTCGCGAGCACCGCCACGCTGTCCGCGTGGAAGAACCGCCGCGAGCTGTACTGGAAGACATCCGCCTTCGTGATGCGCAAGCTGCGCGAGCTCGCGGAGTTCGGGCCAGCGGCGCTCGAGCAATCGGCTGCAGCGCCGCCGCGCCTCGAGCGGCAGACAGCGCAGCCGAGCAACATCGAGATGCTGGGCTATCTCCCCCGCCTCGCCGCGACCTACGTCGCGACTCAGGTCGCGACCCGGGCGAGCTTCGACCAGTGGCACATCGCGTATCGCTTTCACACGGAAGGCGGGGACGGCGACGTTCCGGACACACGCGTCGACCGCTTCACGCCGCTCATTCCGCCGAAGGACAGGATGTGGGCCGACCCGTTCCCGATCGTGCGCGACGGCCGCCATTTCGTGTTCGTCGAGGAACTGCTGTTCGCCCGCAACAAGGGACACATCTCCGTCATGGAATTCGATGCGAAGGGCACGCCGAGCCGCCCCGAACTCGTCCTCGAGACGGAGAACCACCTGTCGTATCCATTTCTGTTGCAGTGGAAGGGCGAGACGTTCATGGTCCCCGAGTCCGCGCGGGCCGGCGACAGCCCGACCGATATCGGCAGGCGCTCGGTCCCTGTCTTTCGTGCGCGCGGCTTTCCGCAGGACTGGGTTCAGGAGACGGTAATGCTGGAGGGACTCGAGGTGTTCGACCCCACGATCGTCGAGATTGAAGGGACCTGGTGGTTGTTCTGCACCCAGGCAGAACCCGGCGGGTCGACCTGGGACGAGCTTCACCTCTACCACGGGCCGACGCCGTTAGGCCCGTGGACCGCGCACCGGCGGAACCCGGTCAAGTCGGACGTACGAAGTGCGCGACCCGCGGGCCGGCCCTACCGTCAGGGCGACGCGTGGTATCGTCCGGCGCAGAACTGCTCATTGCGGTATGGCTACGGAATCACGATCAACCGCATCGAACGGCTCACTCGATCCGAGTATCGGGAGACAGAGGTCATGAGCATCTTCCCCGACTGGGCACCCGGTCTCATCGGCACGCACACGATCAATGCGGCCGGAGGGTTGACCGTGGCCGACGCCCGCATGCGGCGGCGGAAATCTTCGGGCGAAGCGCCACTGCTGGCGCCGCGGTCATCTGTCCGATAGCACCAATCGAATGACGACGATCAGATCCCGATTCACAGGCACGGGCGCCGTCGGCCGACGCTTCCTGTTTCATCGCGTTGCGGCGGCCATCGCCGTTGCCACATGGCTCACAGCATGCTCCGGGGGAGAAATGGAGGGCACGACGCAACCGAACGGGCCACAGCCCGCGATCGCGGGAACGGAGATCGAGCGCCAGCTCGCTACGATCTCGGCGGCGCGGATCTACTTCGGGCACCAGTCGGTCGGCGCAAACGTGCTCGAAGGACTCCGCGAGTTGGGAGGCACGCGTGCGCCATCGATCGTGCGCTCGAGAAATGTCGACAGCGTGAGTGGCCCCGGGATCATCGAGTTCGCCATTGGTGAGAACGGAGATGCGCTGTCCAAGGCGCGCGATTTTGCATCGGTTCTCGATCAAACGCGCGCGGCGGCGCCGGCGATCGCGCTGTTCAAGTATTGCTACCTCGACATCACGCCAGCGACCGACGTCGCCGCGCTCTTCAGCGCGCACCGGGACACGGTGCGCGCACTGCAGGCCAGACATCCGGAGCTCACCTTCGTCCACGTGACGGCGCCGCTCACGACGATCGAGCCGGCCTCGAAGCTGCTGATCAAGCGCCTGCTCGGAAAACCGTCATCGCGCGACGTGAATCGAAGGCGCAACGAATTCAATGCGATGGTACGGCGCGAGTTCGCTACCGAGCCGATTTTCGACTTGGCTCGCGTCGAATCGAGCCGCCCCGATGGCTCGCGCGCGGCGTTCACCGTGGCGAGCGATACGATCTACACGCTCGCTCCTGATCTGACCGACGACGGCGGACATCTCAACGCCGCAGGCCGACGCGCGGCCGCGGTCGAGCTGGTGTCAGTTTTGTCCGCAGTGGCATCGCGCGCGCGTGGCGCGGAGGCCGCTCGGCCCTGACCTGAAACGTCGTGGGGGGGGGGGGGGGGGCGCCCCCGCCCGCCCCAGGAAAAAAAAGAAAGAACAAGGGGGGGGGTGAGCGGGGGGGGGGGGTGGGTTTTTTTTTTTTTCGGCGTTGTGGTCGGCCGGGGGGGGGGGGGGGGGCCGGCCGGCCCTTCACCTAACCGGCGGGGGGGCGGGGCAACCCCCCCCCGGCCCCCACAAAGGTAAAACGACG
>JANMAM010000156.1:0-1882 GCA_031359795.1 Gemmatimonadaceae bacterium | reverse complement strand
TTCAATCCACTGAGTCGCAGGTAGGTCCTCAACTGCGCTTCGTGAACCGGGACTATCCGCTCGACTGCCTTCACCTCGACGATCAACCGCTGCTCGATAACCAGGTCGATACGATACGCGGCGTTGACTCGATGGCCTTCGAACACGATTGGGAGTTCGCATTGGCGAGCTACCGCGATGTCCCGCTTTGTCAGCGCCCAGAGCAGGCACTCTTCGTAGGTCGACTCGAGCAGTCCGGGGCCAAGCACGCGATGAACGTAGATCGCGGCGCCGATTACGGTGTCCGTGAGTGGGTCGTGGTCTTCGCGCATGTCGCACTGTACTGCTCCCCGGTGCGGGATCGGCATCGAACTATTGCTGATCCGCTCCTCTGAGCCGCTGGCTTCCTGGCAAGTCGGCCGTAGTCCTCAGCATCCGGGCGTCGTGACAGTCTGTAACGGTGAGACACCGAGACACCGAGGTCACCGAGAAAAGCCCAGAGGTCTGAGCAGTTTGCACCAGTGCCGAACTGATTTGGGGCAAGTGGGTGAGATGGTCTCGCCCCGCTTGCCCCACAATTTGTTCAGGCTCGTGCGATTGTGATGTCGTAATGCCAACTCGGTGCTCTCGGTGTCTCGGTGTCTCGGTGTCTCACAAAATTAGACTGTCACGAAGAACGAATGCTGAGGAGCAAGGCCGACTTGCCAGGAAGCCAGCGGCCCAGACGAACGGATCAGCACCCGTATCCCGGCGCGCCAGCTACACGCCCAGCTTCACACTCGCCAACAACACCGCCGCCTGCGGCTCTCTCGTCCGGTATGCCTCCAGCCGATCGATGAGTATCTCCTCATTCACGCGCAAAGAGAGCAGCTCCTTCGCCCGGGCGGGACTCAGTTCCGGATAGAAGCTCAACGTGCAGTGCGGAGTGAAGGTGAACTTCGCCTGCTCGAACTTCAGCCCGCTCTGCCCGAGCCGGTCGTGCAGCGCCCTGATCGGACCGTTAGGATCGAGCGGGAGCGACACGATGTTGCTCTGCATGAACCGGTGCGGTGGCAGGAACTTCAATCGCAAGGCCTCGCTCGCGGCCGCCACGCGTTCCAGTGCCGCGCGTACCTCGCTCGTCGGCGTGCCGGCGTGGACGGCGCCGAGGCCCGAGGAGCCGGCGAGGGTGACGTGCGGGGGAAACGCCCTCGCCAGCTTTGGATCATAACGCTTCTGCAGGTCGTGCAGCTGTGTGCCGACCGCGCCGCCGATCGCGGCGAGGATGAAGATCCTCCCCGCGGTCGGGGCCATTCGCTATCAGGCCTTGTCGCGGCGGACCGTGACGGACTTGCCGCGGATCGTCGTCCGCGAGAGCGCGCTGATCACGTGATCGGCCTGATCGTCAGGCACCTCGACGATCGAGAACCGATCGCCGATCTCGATTGCGCCGATCGAGCGTGACTCCAGCCCCGCCTCGCCGATGATCGCGCCTACCAGGTCGGCGGGACGGACCTTGAGCTTGCGGCCGGCACCGACGAACACCCGCGCCATGTCGGCGCTGCCACGCTTCCGCGAGACACGCTCGCTCTTGCCCGTAGTGCCGCCGAACGCGCGCTCTTCATCATCACGCGATGGACGCTCCCGGTCCCGCTCGGGACGCGATGGACGCTCGCCACGCTCGCGCGCACCTTCACGCGTACGCTCGGCGCGCGACGGCTTGCCCGCGCTCCGGTCGTTGCGGTCCCGCGTCGAGCGCTCGCCACCACCGCGCGAGACGACCGTCGGAATCTCTTCCTCGTCGCCCTCTGACGCGACCGCCTTGTGCGCGAGTTTCATCGCCGCGGCGGCGATGTCCATCACGTCAAACTCCGACGCGAGTGACTCGACCGCGACGCGGAAGTGGTCGAAGTCCCCCTCGGTC
>JANMAM010000122.1:0-7515 GCA_031359795.1 Gemmatimonadaceae bacterium | reverse complement strand
AAGAAGAAATAGCGCGAACACGACCATGTCGCCAATTCTCGCGGAAGTCGTCGGCACGATGATCCTGATCGTGTTCGGCAACGGCGCCGTCGCCAACGTCGTCCTCGACCGGACGAAGGGCAACGGCTCGGGCTGGATAGTGATCACCACCGGCTGGGCGTTAGGCGTGACGATCGCCGTCTACAGCGTGGGCAGCATCAGCGGCGCGCACCTCAATCCAGCGGTGACGATCGCGATGGCGGCGATCGGGAAGTTTCCATGGGCCGACGTCCCCGGTTACGTGGCGGCGCAGATCGCTGGCGGCTTTCTTGGCGGCGTCATCGTCTGGCTCACCTACCTGCCGCACTGGGGTGTGACGGCGGACCCTAACGCTAAGCTGGCCGCTTTCTGCACCGGACCAGCGATCCGGAACCGCAGCACCAACATCGTGTCCGAAGCGGTCGCGACGTTCATGCTCGTGCTCGGGCTGCTCGCCGTGCTCTCCCCCGCCAACATGCAGCCAGGCTCCGACCTCGCGAAGGGTTTTGGCCCGCTCCTCGTCGGCGTGATCGTCTGGGCGATCGGGCTCTCGCTTGGCGGACAGACGGGGTACGCGATCAACCCCGCTCGCGACCTCGGGCCCCGCCTCGCCCACGCCGTGCTCCCGATTCCGGGCAAGGGCGGATCCGATTGGGGCTACGCCTGGATCCCGGTGATCGGCCCCATTTTCGGCGGCGTGCTCGGGGCGCTGTTCTATCGCGCGGTCTGGAATGCCTAACGCTTCGTACTCATCCCGATGAAATACATCCTCGCGCTCGACCAGGGCACGACCAGCTCGCGGGCAATCATCTTCGACCAGGCCGGGGCGATCGTCACGGTCGCGCAGAAGGAATTTCCGCAGATCTTCCCGAAGCCGGGCTGGGTTGAGCACGACCCGCGCGACATCTGGTCCACGCAGCTCGGGGTTGCGGCCGAGGCGATGCAGAAGGCGAGCATCCGCGCCGGCGACGTGGCGGCGATCGGGATCACCAACCAGCGTGAGACGACGGTCGTCTGGGACCGCGCGACCGGGCAGCCGATCTGCAACGCGATCGTCTGGCAGGACCGCCGCACGGCGAGCATCTGCGACCGGCTCAAGGCGCGGAAGCTCGATCGCGTGATCCGGCGAAAGACGGGCCTCGTCATCGATGCGTACTTCTCGGCGACCAAGGTGCAGTGGATCCTCGCCAATGTGCCCGGAGCGCGGGCGCGTGCCGGGCGCGGCGAGCTCGCGTTCGGCACCGTCGATTCGTGGTTGGTCTGGAACCTCACTGCGGCCAAGGTCCACGTGACCGACGCGACCAACGCGTCGCGGACGATGCTCTACGACATCGCCAAGGGCGAGTGGGACGACGAGCTGCTGAAGATCTTTGGCGTCCCGCGCTCGATGCTCCCCGAAGTGCGCTCGTCGAGCGAGGTGTACGGATCGACGACGCTGCTCGGCGGATCGATCCCGATCGCCGGCATCGCTGGCGACCAGCAGGCGGCGCTGTTCGGGCAGGTGTGCACGAAGCCGGGGATGGTGAAGAACACGTATGGAACCGGCTGCTTCATGCTGATGAACACAGGCACGAAGCCGATCGCGTCGAAGAACAACCTGCTGACCACCGTTGCCTGGCGGATCGGCTCGCGCACCGAGTACGCACTCGAGGGGAGCATCTTCATCGCCGGCGCGGTGGTGCAGTGGCTGCGCGACGGGCTCGAGATCATCCGAGCCGCGCCCGACGTCGAAGCGCTGGCGGCGAGTGTGCCGCACACCGACGGCGTCTATTTCGTGCCGGCGTTCGCCGGGCTTGGTGCACCGCACTGGGATCAATACGCGCGCGGCACGCTGGTCGGAATGACGCGTGGCACGACGAAGGCGCACATCGCGCGCGCCGCGCTCGAGAGCATCGCGCTGCAGGTGATGGACGTGCTCAAGGCGATGGAAGCCGACGCGAAGATCAAGCTCAAGGAGCTGCGGGTGGACGGCGGGGCGAGCGCGAACAACCTGCTGATGCAGCTGCAGGCGGACCTGCTTGGCGTCCCGGTCGTGCGGCCGCGGGTGTCGGAGACGACAGCGTTAGGCGCGGCGTACCTGGCGGGGCTGGCGGTGGGGTACTGGAAAAACCAGGCGGACATCGCGCGGCAGTGGCAGGCGGACCAGCGATTCACGCCGAAGATGAAGGCGGCGGAGAGGAAGCGGGTCGCGAGCGGGTGGGAGAAGGCGCTCGAGAGGGCGAAGGGCTGGGAGGACGCGTGATGGAACCCCGCGCACAAAAAGCAGAATCGCCCGTCAAGTTCTTCCGCTGGTCCGACCTGCCGAAGGAGCGCGTGACAGACCAGATCTCGCGGCGGCTGGTCACTGGTGCGCGCATGATGCTGGCCCAGGTGTACCTCGACAAGGGGAGCATCGTGCCGAAGCACTCGCACGAGAACGAGCAGATCACCTGGATCCTCGAGGGCGCGTTGCACTTCTGGATCGGCGAGGACCAGAAGGAGGAGATCGACGTTCGCGCCGGCGAGGTGCTGTGGATCCCGTCGAACGTGCCGCACCAGGCGCTCGCGCTCGAGGACACTCTCGACATCGACGTCTTCAGCCCGCCGCGGCAGGACTGGCTGAATCACACCGACAGTTACTTTCACAAGAAGTAGGCGAGCGTTCCGTGAATCTCGGGCTGGCTGGGAAGGTCGCCCTCGTCGCCGCATCGAGCCGCGGGCTGGGACGCGCGGTGGCCGAGGAGCTCGCCGGCGAAGGGTCGGACCTCGTGCTCTGCGCCCGCGGCGCCGCGGCGCTCGACGAGACCGCGGCATCGATCCGGGCCGCGACCAACCGGACAGTCATAACGGTCAGCGCCGACCTCTCGAAGAGTGACGACGTGGCGCGCGTCGCCGACACCGCGATGCGCGAGTTCGGGCGCGTCGACGTCCTCGTGACCAACGGCGGTGGCCCACCCGCCGGGCCCTTTGAATCGCACTCCGCGGAGGCCTGGCACGACGCGGTCAGGCAGACGCTCGACAGCGTCGTCGAGCTGACGCGCGCGGTGCTCCCCGGGATGAAGGAGCGACGCTGGGGACGCATCATCAACATCACGTCGATCGCCGTGAAGCAGCCGGTCGACAACCTGATCCTGTCGAACAGCATTCGCGCCGCGGTGACCGGCTTTGCGCGGACGCTCGCCAACGAGGTCGCTCCGTTCGGCGTCACGGTGAACAACGTCATGCCCGGCTACACGCGCACCGCGCGAATTGACGAGCTGGCGGCGAAGAACGCCGCACTGCGCGGAACGACCGCGGCCGACCAGCTGGCGGTGTTCGAGAAGCAGATCCCGATGGGCCGGCTGGGTGAACCGCGTGAGTTCGCGGCGATGGTAGCGTTTCTCGCATCGGAGCGCGCGAGCTACGTCACGGGCTCGTCGATCGCGGTGGACGGCGGGTGGATCAGGGCGCTGCTCTGAACTGGCGACCGCAGGACGAAGCATGTCCGGTCGGACGGTAGACCTCGAGCGGACCGGGCCGCAAATAAGCGCGCGGCGCCGTGGGCCGTAGTCCATATATCAGGTAACTCCCTTGCGAGGTACCTCATGACCATGCTCATTGCGCCGATGCTGCTTCCCGCGGCGACGTTTCCGCCGCGCGCGGATCTGCACGCGACATACCGCGCGCACGCGTCCGGTGGATTGGCTCCGATCGCCATCAGCGATTGTGGCACGCTCACGGTCGTTTGCCCCTACGCGAGCTGCGGTCGGGTCCTCGTCCGCGGCGTCAATGCGAACGCGCTGGCGGAGGGATATTTCCAGTGTGCGACGTGCCACCGGAAGTCGTTAGGCACGGCTGCCGCGGCCAGCATGCGGCGGCGCGAGGCGGGCACGCTTCGGGCGACCCAGCGCGGGACGCGCCGAGGAATTGCGATTCGAGACTGACGCGCAGGCGATGCGGCGCTCGCCAGCGATGCGCTGCTGCGGGGCCGGCAACGGGCTCGGCCGGCAGCGGGGGCCGTTCGCCGCCGTTAGGATTGGAAGTTGCTGTTGCAACCAGTAGGTGTTGGCAGTATCTGTAGGAATCAGTTTCCGTTCGGCTGACGTTCTCGCCCGCTCCGTCGCGAGCCGCCCCTCTCCGGGGTGTGCAGACCCCCGAGTCTCGCGATCGCTGTCAGTGCCCGGCACGATCCCGTGCACAGGAGCGCTGAGTGCGTGCTCAAAAGACTACCGTTCGTCCGCCCGTTGCGTCGCCGGTCCAACCCGGCGCGCCGGTCCTCGTGATCGACGACGACTTGCCCGGCGCGATCGCGACCGAGGAGACGTTGACCGCCGGCGGATATGATGTGGAGCGGGAACCGGACGGTGACGCCGCCCTCCGATCCGTGCGCGGCTCGCTCATGCGTGTCGTCGTGTCGGAGCTGTACATCCCCTGCGCAGAGGGGCAATGCGTCGTCGCCGCGTTGAAGGAGAATCGTCAGCGGATTCCCCGACTGAGCGTGGTGGTGTACACCAGGCACGCGGGTGCGGTGGACGTCGAGTGGGCATTGGCCGCAGGCGCCGACGCGCTCGTGTTCAAGTCAGCACGCGGCAATGTGCTCCTGCGTGAAGTCGGGCGACTGCTTGGGGCCGTCGCATGACCGATGACCGTGATGCCGCGCTCGTCGCGACGTCTGCGGCGAAGCGCCCGGATCGGAGCGGTCCGGTGGATTTTGTGGACCGGGAGTTCGTGCACTGGCACGTGTCCGAGCGGGACGCGCGCGCGGATCCCGGGAGCCACGCGCGGTCGTGTCTCATCTTCTCCTGCCTGGAAGCCGCTCGGCGGGTGTGGGACTACCCGCTGGACTGGCGAACGCTGAGCGATGCCGACCTTGCCGCACTGAGCTGGGGACGCTAGCGAGCCAGAATAGCGGAGACGGCCGGCAAGCGCACCGTAAAGGCGCTGCCGCTGCCTAACGTGCTGGCGACGGTCAGGTCCCCACCCATTGCGCGCGCCAGGTCGCGGCTGATCGCGAGACCGAGGCCAACACCTTCGCGCGCCCGAGTCAGCGGCTGCTGCACCTGAACGAACGGCTCGAAGATCGTCGCCAGCTTGTCAGGCGCGATCCCGATGCCCGTGTCTGTTACCGTGATTGCGATCTCCGCACCAACCCCGACGCAACTGACCGTGATGCTGCCTCCTGGCTCGGTGAACTTGATCGCGTTCGTCAGCAGGTTGACGAGGATCTGCCGCAGCTTGTCCGCGTCCGCGCGGACAACGAGCGCCCTGTCGAATTCCTCGAGCGAGTAATTGATGCGCCGCGCCCGCACCTGCGGGACGATCAGCACCTCGGCGCTGTCCAGCGCGGTGGCGACTGAGACATCGGCGAATTCGTAGCGCACTGTTCCCAGCTCGACGCGGGTGTAGCTCAGTACCTGGGTGATCAGGCCGAGCACATGTCGCTGGCTCTGCTGAATGTGCTCGAGATCCGCACGCTGTTGCTCGGTGACCGGACCACGAAGTCCCATCTCGATCAATTCCGCATAGCCCCCGATCGCGTTGAGCGGAGTCCTCAGCTCGTGGCTCATCACCGCGAGGAATTCGCTCTTGTTCCGATTGGCCGCCTCGGCCGCCGCTAGCGCGCGGTCGCGCTCCGCTGCGGCCCGCCGCAGTTCGGTGACATCGGTGTTGACGCAGACGCCGGCGACCACCTTTCCATCGACGATCACCGGCGCCGCCGAACAGCGAAGGATGCGATCCTCGCCCGACACACGATGACGCACGAGCAGGTCGCGGGCGGAGCGCACCCCAGCCCCGATCGCCCGCATCAGCGGCAGCTCCTCGGGGTTCAATTCCCGGCCAGTCTCCGGATCGCGCGTCTGCATCTCCGCGGCCAGCACCGGTATGGCGCGATGCAATTCGGCGGGCGTCGTGAAACCGAACTGCTCGAGCGCGGGGGCGTTTGCGCTTGTAACCCCGTCGGCGTTGGCAACAAACACCGCATCGGGAATGCTCTCGAATATCGCGGCCAGCGTTGCAGCGCGGTTTTGCGCTTCGTCGCGCGATGCCTCGATCGCCTTGCGGGCACGCACGAGCTCCGTGACGTCAACGCCGTGGACGAAAACGCCGGATCGGGCGCGATTGATCTCCGTTAGCCGGGTGTACACGCACGTGACGTATCGTATCTCGGGCGGCGCGCCCGGCTCGCGCGCCAGCGTGACCGGGAGCTCGTGCCCAACGAATGGCTCGCCCGTCTCCAGCACGTCCTGCAGGCGCTGTTCAAACCCCTGGCCGCGCGCTTCCGGCACCGCATCGAACATGGGCTTGCCGATAACGTCGCGGCGGCCGATGAGGTGGTAGTAGGCGTCATTGGCGAGTTCGAAGATGAGCTCCGGCCCGCGGAGAACGGCGATGAATGCGGGCGCCCGGCGCACCAGGTCCGCGAGTCGCTCGCGCGCGTTCTCTGCTTCCGTACGGAGCCGGTCGGTCTCGGCGCGCGCGGTGCGCTCGGCGGCGAGTAGCACATCCCGTTCGGCGACAGCCAGGACACGGGACGTCGTTTCCTGGACGACGACGAGGACACCACCAATCGCGCCGTTGTCGTCGCGCACAGGGCTGTACCCGTACGTCCACCAGACATCCTCGATGTGACCGTTACGCTCGATCGGCACGAGGTGGTCTTCGTGCCAGGTCGCCTCGCCGTTCACCAGCACGCTCTCGATTTCCGGGCCGATCAGGTGCCAGATCTCGGCCCAGTGTTCGCGTCCGCGCGCTCCAAGTGCAACGAGGTCGCGGCCAGTGGTGCCGAAGCTCGGGAGATACCCATCATTGAAGATCTGGACGAGGTCCGGCCCCCACCAGAGAAACATCGGGTGGCGCGACGCGAGCATTGTCGAAACCGTCGTCCGCAGGCTCTGTGACCAGCCCGCGTCGGGCCCGAGCGGCGTCGATGACCACTCAAAGACGCGGCATCGGCTGGCCATCTCGCTCGAGCCGATGAACAGGCCGGCGCTCGCGCCCCCGAGTTCCTGCGGCTGGCCATGCTGAATGACGCTCATCAGTCCCGCGGAGATTGTCTTGCAGTCCAGACTGTGTCAGGCCGCTGCGTGGCCGTCAGGCAGTTCACCGGACAGCAAGACGGTGCCGCTCGTGGCGGGCGGACGTCTACTATGACGTTTCCGGACGAGGCTGTCAAGCAACACGAGTCATGACGTATTGCGTGATTTGCAGGCGGCTCGCATAGTCGGAGCTGCCGCACTTGGGCGGTCCTCAGCTGGAGTAGAAAGCGCTGAGCGGCGTTGTTGCCTTGACCACGGCCCCGAGTACCCTACGGTCGTGGCTTCTCTTGCCTCGACGGCGATGCATGCCATGATCGGATTCACAGCGGTTGTCCTGGTCGCGGCCTGCGCCCATCGCCCTGCGGTGTGCGCATCGCCGCCAGCGATCGGAATGTGGACGCTCCGATCCATCGACGGCGCGCCGGTGCCACTGATCGTGCATCAATCCGGAGCGTACAAGCTCGAGATGCTCAGCGTTACGATGAACCTCGGTACCGATGGC